>JAUVAY010000014.1 GCA_030591505.1 Flavobacteriales bacterium
AAGTGAATGTTTCGAATCTTGAGAATGGTGTGTATACTTTCGGTCTTCGTTACGAAGATGGAAACGTAAGTAACTTTAATGTAGTTATTGCGAAATAATTCATTCTTTACTACTTTATTTAAAGCCGACCCAAATCCCGATATCTATCGGGACGGGACGGCTTTTTTATTGCCTTTTATCGCGGAATTCAAAAAATCCCAAGTACAAAACCCTTTATTATTTTGATATTAATAGCTTTATAATCAGTGTTAATAGGGTTTGGAGTGAATTAAATTTTGTATCATTGAAAGCATCTTAGTACCTAAACCACCGTCTAAGACTTGCTGATTTTTATTTGATAGTATAATCCTTGTTTTCAGGGGTTTATTGGAAGTTGTTATGAGGGGATTGTTAACTGCAATAATTCTATTATGGAATCTTTGTCTTCCATTGTTTGTAACTGGTCAAGACCTTAACGGGCAAATACTGTCATTATCACAACCAGGTTGTAGTCCTCCCTTTACTGGCGAAGTTTCAGTTTTAGGAATTGATGGAGTTCCTCCTTATTTATATACGCTCGACGCGTCCATCATTCAAACTAATGGGAGTTTTTCAAACTTAATTTTAGGAGATCATTCTATCGTAATAAAGGATAACCTTGGTAGTACTTATACTTTATTCTTTACAATAGAGATAAATAATCAATTGGAGATCTCTGTTTTTGATTTGTCTCACGTAAGCTGTGCCGGTGAGTCAATAGGAGAAATCTCAGTTGTTGCATTCTCTGGTGTTTCTCCTTTTTCATTCTCTATAGATGGAGGTGCAAACTTTCAATCGAATGGTGATTTCACTAATCTTTCCGATGGAATATATCAAATAATAGGGCAAGATGCTTCGGGTTGTTTAGATACTGTTTCTGCAGAAATAGTGGCGTTGTCTCAAATTAATCTTCTAGCGATCAATCAAGAAAACGTTGATTGTTTTGATGGAAGTAATGCCAGTATTCAACTGATTGGAGAATTTGGTTCTTCACCTTACCAGTATTCTATGGATGGAGTAAACTTCCAATCAAGTGAGTTTTTTACAAATATTGATGCTGGAGATCATCAGTTTTGGGTAGAAGATATTAGTGCTTGTTCCGACAGTATAAGTTTAAATTTTACGCAACCTGATTCTGTAAGCGTAGAAAATCTATCAATCATAAACAATAGCTGTTTTAATGGAAATGATGGTGAATTTACCTTTGATGTAAGTGGTGGGACAGCCCCCTATTTTTATCAGCTTAACGGCGGACTTGAAAACAACACTCCCCATTTCTCCGGATTAAGTGCAGGGAACTATGAATTGATAATTAATGATAATAGTTCATGCAGTTATTCCTATGAACTTGTCATTGATGAGCCCGATAGCCTGATTTTTACTATTGTAAACTCGAATAGTCCACTTTGTTATGGTGAAAGTAATGGGAGTATTGAGTTTTCTTGTGTTGGTGGAATTTTTCCTTATGAGTATGCCATTGACGGGAATGCATGGCAAGATTCTGCTCTCTTTACAACTTTGAGTGCTGGTGTGCACTCGCTACAGGTTAGAGATCAAAATGCGTGTACAAGTTCTTTTGAATATGAACTTTTTGATCAAATTGAACTCAATTTATCCCTAGTAACTCAAGTAAATGTATTTTGTAATATTTCTACAAATGGATCTATAGAAGTTCTTGCTTCAGGAGGTTTTGGATCTTACAGTTATTCGCTTAATAGTGAAGCATTTCAACCTTTACCCCAGTTTACTGGTTTAAGTTCTGGCCTATACACAATTGAAGTAATGGATGATAATTCATGTGTAACAAGTTTAGATATCGAAATTACTGAAATTAATAACCTTCAGATTGATGATGTTCAAGTTGTAGATGCAGTATGTGGGATTGCTCCTGAAGGACAAATTACCATACTAGCATCTGGCGGAGTAATACCTTATCAATATTCTATTGATGGTGGAGCACTTCAAGCATCCAATCTGTTTCTTAATGTAACCCCAGGCATTCACACTATTGAATTATCTACGAGTGACGGCTGTAGTGTTAGTACAAATGGCACTCTTTTGTCAATTTCAAATATTGGAATCTCTGTACTTGATCTAATTGAGCCTACTTGTAACGGAAGCAATGATGGATCGATTGACCTTATTGCTACAGGAGGAAGCGCTCCTTTCGAGTACTCCATCGATTTTGGTATAAATTGGCAAGTAAATGGAAATTTCGCTGGACTTACCGATTCAACTTATCTCATAAGTATTCAAGATCAATTTTTATGTTCATTTGACACACTTATAACCTTTACAGAACAAAGTAATTTATTGATCGACCTGCTTTCCATAAGTGCGTTGATCTGTCCTGGTTCAAATGTTGGTTCAATCGAATTAAATGGTATTAATGGAACAGCTCCAAGCACTTATTCAAGCGATGGAATAAATTTTAATTCAACTACACTGTATTCAGGATTGAACACAGGTGATCATTCATTTTGGTTCCAGGATGGAATGGGTTGCATTACGGATACAGTATTTACCATCGATGCCTTTGAAACACCTTCTCTCGTTACAGACTCCCTTTTAGCACCTACATGTAGTGGGATGAATGATGGTGTAATTCAGGTAAGTCCAGGTGGGAGTGCAACACCTTATCAATATGCCTTTGATGGAGGGGCTTTTCAAGCATCTTCTTATTTCAATAATTTATTAGCCGGGACCTATACAATCGTTGCAGAGGATTATAATCTCTGTCAAACAAGTGTGGATTATACCCTTGTTGATGTTCCTGTATTTCAAGTTAGCATTGATTCTGTAAATGATATTCTTTGCAAAGGGGGAGAAGAGGGGGAGATCTTTTATAGTTTTCTTGGTGGTCAAGCTCCTTATTATGTAAGCATTAACAGTGGAAGTTGGCAAGCTGCATCAAGTTCTACGGGTACATTGTTTGCAGGCACCTATAATTTATCGTTTAAAGATGAAAACGGTTGCATCCTTTCATTAATTGAAACCATTGATGAGCCGCTACTTGATCTTGTATCGGAAATTTTATCCGTTGTAAATGTTAATTGTGTTTCAGATAGTAATGGTTCTGTTTTTGGGTTTGCAAGTGGGGGGACTTTCCCCTACGAGTTTTCGATTGACGCCATTAACTATCAAGGCTCAGGGAGTTTTGCTAATTTATGGACAGGTAATTATACTTTGTATGTTAAAGATGGTAATGGATGTATAAGCAATGAAGATTTTTCAATTTTATCGACTTCATCTGTAAGTGCAGTTTGGGCTTCTGTGATACTACCAACTTGTGAAACAGCTACAAATGGTTTTTTAAGCGTTGCAGTATTTAATGGAGCTGATCCCTACTCTTTTCAACTTAACAATGGTCCCTCACAATTAGGAGGTTCGTTTTCTAATTTGGGAGAAGATTATTACGTGGTCAGGGTAACCGATACTCTTGGTTGTGAGGTTACAATTGATACTACCTTGATTAGCAATGCAACATTGGAAATTGCTGTTGACTCAGTAATTAATATTACCTGCATGGCTGATTCTTCAGGGGAGATCTTCCTAAATGCAAGCGGAGGGATTCCAACTTACTCTTTTTTTATTGATGGTAACCCTCTGATAGGAAATAGCAGTAATGGTTTTACAAGTGGGATCTATCAATCGTGGGTTGTTGATGCCGTTGGATGTTCAGATTCTATTGAAGTAGCGGTTCAACAAGAGAGTTTATTACAAGGGTCTATATACTCCCAGCAAAATATAATATGTAATAATGGTGATTTAGGGAGTGTTACAGTAAATGGAATTACAGGATCCAGTCCTTACTTTTATTCTTTTGAAGGAGGAGCATTTGATAGTATAAATACCTTTAGCGACCTGGAAGAAGGGAATTATACCGTAATAATTCAGGACGCTACCAATTGTGAAGCGCAAGTTGATGTTTCGATTGAAATGCTAACGCAAATCGATCTTCAGGTTCAATATACGATCGAACCCTCATGCAATGCACTCGATGACGCTATTGCATCTTTTGAAGTCAACGGAGGAATAGGACCTTACCTTTATTCACTTGATCTTTCTGGACTGTCAATAGTTTCTCAGTATAACGACCTTTATGCTGGACCTCACACGGTGTATGCAGAGGATAGTCAGGGATGCAACGATTCTATTAGTTTTACTATAGATGAGCCTCTCGCGATTGATATGATTTTCGATTCTATTGGATTAGCAAGTTGCTTTGGGAATAATGATGCTTTTATTGCTATATCATCGATCAATAGTGCAGGAGCTCCTTCCTATAACTTATTACCCAATGATATAACCAATAGCAGTGGTTTATTCACGGATTTAACTGATGGGATTTACACTTTAAATGTGATCGATCAAAATCAATGTACTAAGGATTCGATAGTTGAAATAGTTTCTCCGTCCCTAATGGACTTGAGTATTAGCATTGTCAATTCCTTAGACTGTTATGGAGATAATAATGCTATTATTGATGTTATCGTTAATGGTGGAACAGCCCCGTTTGAGTATTTAATTGACTCTGTAAGTAATGGAAATAATAGCTTTATAAATAACCTGTCTTTTGGAGAGTATACTGTACAAGTTATTGATCAGAATAACTGTATTGATATTGAAACCTTTAGTATTGACCAACCCGATAGTATCTCGATCAATAACATTCAGATCAATGATATTAGTTGTTTTGCTGCAGATGATGGCCTGGCCTTTATCAACGCCTCAGGTGGAAGCGGAGAATTAAATTATCTGCTGAATACAGGGGTTAATAGCGCTAATGGCTTGTTTATAGACTTATTACCAGGTGATTATTCATTGCAAATTATGGATTCACTTGCCTGTAATGTTCAGTATGAATTTTCTATTATCGAACCTGAATTATTGATGATTGATACAGTGCTAACTCAAAATTTAACATGTTTTGGAGATTCAAGTGGTAGCTTTATTGTGTCAGTAAGTGGTGGAAGCCCTGGTTATACCTTCGATAATCTTGTTTTAGGAACTAATAATGATGGTGTATATAATAATGTTAATATGGGAGCTTATTATATCAATGTAATTGACCAAAATAGCTGTAGTGCTACTCAGGTTATTTCTATTACTGAACCTGACCTTCTTTCTCTTGTTACCCAAGCGGTAGTTCCACCTTTATGTTATAACGACTCCTCAGCAACAGTTCTTTTACAGGCCACTGGAGGGAACGGTAATTCCATGTATGGATTAAGCTTAGATGACCTCGGTTTTGGATCTGTGTTTCAGAACCTTTATCCGGGTATGACCTCGTTTTATGTTGCGGATAGCCTCGGTTGTAGTGATTCTGTAGATGTTTATATACCAAATAGCGATTCTTTGTCATTTGATGTTGCAATTCAAAGTGTAACATGCTATGGAGATAGTGATGGTATTGTTCAACTTATTGGAGAAGGAGGAAGTCAAGGTTATAGCTATTCAATGGATCAAAACTCATGGTTTGATGAGGGAACATTTATTGATTTACCAGCAAACGATCATCTATTTTACTTAATGGACTCTAATGGTTGTATAAAAGACACAATTATTTCTCTTACACAACCCGACACCTTAATAGCAGAGATCCCATCCATTTATCCAGTTACATGCTCTGATCAAAATAGTGGAGTTATAAATGTATCGATTAGTGGTGGTACTGAACCTTTTGAAAGTACATTGAATACTAATTCCTTAAGTGGATCTACTGTTTCGTTTGAAGGCTTGTCTGTTGGAAGCTATCAAATTTTTATATCAGATGTTAATGGATGTGAAACACTGCTTGATACGGTTTTAGCAGAAGTAGAAAATGTGAGTGCCTCTATCGATTCTTCCTCATTAGATTGTTTCGGTGATAATAATGGGGTAGCTACTGTTAGTTATTCGGGTGGTTCAGGAGCCTATTTGTTTTTATGGAATAATTCAACGGAAGATGAATCTGCCACTACGCAAGCAAACCTTGTGGCAGACGTTTCCTATACTGTTACTGTATATGATAGCCTTGATCTTAATTGCTATACAACAGCTGAAGTTATATTGACACAACCTGAACAAATTGAATTTGAACTCTATCCTTATTCTTCCTCTTGTGATCCTAATGAGATCTCTGTTAATATTGAATTGATTTCCGGTGGGGTTGAACCATTTCTTTTTTCAATAAATGATGAACAGCCTGTCGAATCAAGTATTTTTTCTAATTTAACTACTGTTTCAACTCAATTTATAGTTGTCGATTCAGATGGATGTGATGAAAATGAATGGTTGACTCCCGAGAATCCAAATGTGATCGAAGCTTATTTTGATGTAAGTGATGATGTAGTTCCATTGGGTGAAAGTGAAGTGCTGTTCACCGACCTAAGTGGAAATTCAAGTCATCTTGAATGGAATTTTGGAGATGGTGTTGTTGTTAGTGCGAATGCAGGTGAAATGGCGATTGGAGACAATACTGTGGGACCGATCTTAGAACCAGAACATAGCTATATGAGTTTTGGTGAGTTTACTGCTCAACTCAATGTTTCAAGCGAGTTTGGATGTGAAGATTCTTATGAGAGATTAATTATAGTTGAAGAGGATCATAGAGTGTATGTCCCAAATTCTTTTTCACCTAATAATGATGGGGTTAATGATTTATTTGAAGTTAAAGGAAGCACCATAGCATCCTATGGTTTTTCAATGAGAATTTTTGATAGAAGTGGAAACGTGATATTTGAAAGCTTTGATATTAATATTGGATGGGACGGAACAGGGAAAAACGGCGTACTTTTACGACCGGATGTTTATGTGTATATGATCTCATATAATTCAGGAGATAAATTTTTTGAAAAGAATGGGTCACTTACCTTACTTCGTTAATTAAATTAGAAAAGGAATATGCCTGTTCATGATTTGCATATAGAAGACCCCATTGATGGTAAAGACGGAAGCTTGAAAAAAAAGCCTAGTTATCCCGTTACAAAAGAGCTACATATTTACCTTAAGGAATACTTGAGAGAACAAGAACTGCCTCTTCAATACGAAGACCTTCTTAGATACGATATGTCCTTTCCTTTGCTTGATGGTGATGGCAATGATACACTTTGGATGATCGTTTCCTATTCGCCCAGTGACCAGGAGGATATTTATAAGGGATTGCTAAAAGTATATGTTATGCTGGCGTCTGATGGGAATATGGATCAGCTAAAACATCTGTCTGTAGATCGTGTAGACTATTGTCTATTCGGTAATTCAAATCCTTTTCGGATCAAGATCAGAAATACAGTAAACGATAATTACGACTATTACTATATCAAACAAGCGGATGCGTCCAGGATTTATGGTCTTGAACTAGAACACATCGTTTCGCCAAATAAGATTAATTATTTTGTATATAAAAACACCCTGATTGAAGAGCATATCATGGGTATACCAGGAGATGTATTTATTAAAAATGACCTTCTGAATAATCATCATAATAAAGTGCGACTAGCAAAGGAATTTGTAAAGTTCAATGAACGGTGTTTTCTACGATTATTAGGCGATATGCGTTCCTATAATTTTGTAATTGATATGACGCCTGATTTTGATCAGATCCAATACAGAATTAGAACTATCGATTTTGATCAACAATCCTATGAAGGAAAATACAGGTTTTATTTCCCGCAATTCTTTACTGAAAATTATAGCTATGTGAAGTTGTCTTTAGATTTTCTGACTACAGAATCTATTCGGCAATACCAAGCCGAAGAAAGAGCCCTGATCGCTAAACGAATATCATTATCTATTTACCAATACAAGAGATTATTAAAAGTGATGGAAAATGATGCGATTACGACGCCTGAGAAAGGAGAACAACTAGCTGCAGAATTGGCAAGATTTCATAAGAATGATGTGTTTCTTAAGTGTAAAACAATGGGGTGTTTGGTAAGAGAAAATTTGAATTTAATGCTGAACTTAAATGTTGATTTAAACTCCTTATAAAATTGAATAATGGCAAATGACAATGTTGTAGTGAAACTGGAGAGTAAAGAAGAGTATGAAAACTACCTTTCTAATGAAGAGTTGACCGCTGTATATTATTCAAGTGAAAATTGTGGTGTTTGTCAAAGTATGAAACCTAGAGTAGTGGATATTGCAGAAACAAATGGACTTCCTATTCGTGAAATATCAATAAACGATTTACGAGAAATTGCAGCACAGCAATTAATACTAAAATCACCCACTATTGTTATTTATGATAGAGGTCGTGAGATTCTTAGAAGCAGTGGATTCATTGATCTTAATCGTTTGAATGAACAAATAGGAAGAATGATTTCTTAGAATAGAGGGAAATAATCTGTGTCAATCTGTGGTGAACATAGAGTAATTAAAAATAAGAGATAAGTTGATTCACAAAAAATATCATTTTCATAATATTATACAGTAATTTTGCCTTATAGAAATGAAACGAGTCGTAGTAGGATTATCAGGTGGAGTAGATTCTTCAGTAGCTGCTTATTTGTTGAAAGAACAAGGCTATGAAGTGATTGCTATGTTTATGAAAAACTGGCACGATACCTCTGTTACTATTTCTGACGAATGCCCATGGATAGATGATAGCAATGATGCTATGCTAGTGGCTCAAAAATTAGGCATTCCTTTTCAAACGATCGATCTGAGCAAACAATATAAAGAACGCATTGTCGATTATATGTTTGCAGAATATAAAGCAGGTAGAACACCTAACCCAGATGTATTGTGTAATCGAGAGATAAAGTTTGATGTATTTATGGATGCCGCGAAACAGCTAAATGCTGATTACGTAGCAACAGGACATTATTGCCGTAAAGATTCAATCGAAAAAGACGGAAAAACAATTTATCGATTATTAGCCGGGAAGGATAAAAACAAAGATCAGAGTTATTTCTTATGTCAACTTAATCAAAAACAATTGAGTAAAGCATTATTCCCAATTGGCGATATGGAGAAATCTGAAGTTAGGAAGGTTGCTTCAGAACTTGATCTTGTAACTGCCGACAAAAAGGATTCCCAGGGTCTCTGTTTTATAGGAAAAGTTAAGCTACCGGATTTCTTGCAACAGCAATTAAAGCCAAAACAAGGAAACATCGTAGAAATAGGACGTGATAATTTACTCTTTAACAAAGGCAATGGAGTAGAGGTGTCAGAAGAGCATAATTTAATGTCGATCACTGATAAGTACCACTATGCTGAAGAGGAAGGTAAAATTGTTGGAACACATCAGGGAGCTCATTATTTTACAATAGGACAGCGTAAAGGTTTGAATGTTGGTGGAACTCCTAAGCCACTTTTTGTATTGGAAACAGACACGGATAATAATGTTATTTATACAGGCCAAGGAGGGGACCACCCTGGTTTAAACCGATTTGGATTACGCGTCCTAAAAAAGGATGTTCATTGGCTGCGAAATGATCTGAAAATGGAAGTGGGTGAAAAACACGATTATTTAGCCCGTATTCGTTATCGTCAAGAACTACAGAAGGCTCACTTAATAATGGGAGACGAGTATTTGTTTGTCATTTTTGAAGAGGAGCAAACAGGCATTGCATCTGGTCAATTTGTTGCTTGGTACGATAATGATGAACTTATTGGTTCAGGAGTAATCCAGTAAAGCTTCAAACATAGTTGTGTTTAAAATCTTTAACACAATAGTTGTTTTTGATATGACTTTCTAGCTATTTTCATTCAAAGGAATACAGAATGCTAGAGCCCATTATTATCGTAATATTTTTTATTGTTGCCTGTATTTTATACTTAGTTGAGTTAGCCTGGATCTGGGGAGGCTTAGCCCAAAGCAAATCAATTACAGAACCTGATTTTACTACCCCATTGACCTTGATAATTGCGGCGAGAGATGAGGAAGAGAATTTAAGAGAGCACTTGGATATATGGCTTACACAAAATCATAGATCCTATGAAGTTTTAGTGGTCAATGATTGTTCAGATGATGATACAGAGTATGTTTTAGCAGAGTACCAACGAAAATTCCCTCATTTACAAGTAGTGAATTTGAAAGAAACTGCAGTTTTTAAAGGAGGAAAGAAATATGCTCTTACACTTGGAATCAAGGGTGCTCAATTCGATAGGTTGGTTTTTACAGATGCAGATTGCCTACCGAGTGGTCCCAATTGGTTGGCCATGATCAGTACACAATTTACAGATCAAAAAGAAATTGTTTTAGGAGTTGGACAGTATATAAAGAAAAAAGGCTTTCTGAATTATTTGATCAGAATGGATACGATTCAAATAGCAATACAATACCTTGGCTTAGCTTCCGTAGGTTTTCCTTATATGGGTGTAGGAAGAAACCTAGCCTATACCCGAGATATTTTTTTCGAAGCAGGTGGGTTTAAAAAACATCAGGAATTTAAATGGGGAGATGATGATCTTTTTATTAATCAGGTTGCAAATAAGACTAATACTGCTATCTGTGCTTTACCCGAAGCGCTAACCTTAAGCAAAGCTAAGGAGGACTATTTATCTTGGATCGGTCAAAAAAGAAGACACATGAGCACATCCATTAAATACAATAGAAGCACGAAATTATTTTTAATGATAAAGCCGTTTAGAATAGTACTTTATAATTCATTTTTAATAGTCGGACTTTTTCAAGCTGAATTGCTCATATCATTCTTAATAAGTGCTTTCATATTATACTTGACCCATGCATTAATTTTTATAGTTTTAAACAAAAAATTAGGGAAGGTTGAAAATGCAGCATTATTCCCATTAATTGAAGTATTTTTATTTATAGTTAACTTTTTGATCTATATAACTACATGGCTAAAGAAACCGACAAAGTGGATATAAAAAATCGGTTATCTGAAAAAGGACAACGGGATTTTGCAATAATTGAACGCGCTGTAAAGGGGGATCAAGGTGCTTATGCTGAATTGCTTGATCTATATCGCGAGTCGATATACTATCTCGTTTTAAAAATGGTTAATTCAAATGAATTTGCAGAGGATTTGACCATTGAAGTTTTTGGAAAGGCTTTTAGTAACCTGAAACAATATCAACCGAATTACGCTTTTAGTACGTGGTTGTATCGAATTGCCACAAATAATTGCATCGATTTTATTCGAAAGCAAAGAATATCTACAACTTCTATCGACAGTACTTTTGATGATGGAGAAGGAGATAAAATGCATATTCAGATTAAAGATCATGGGCTAAATCCTGAAGAAAAGGCCATGAAGAAGCAAAAAGCTAAGTATTTGCGGGAAGTGGTCAAAAAATTGAAACCTCATTATAGTAAACTTATAGAGCTTCGCTACTTTAAAGAGCTTAGTTACGAAGAGATTGCTGATGAAATGGAGATGCCATTAGGAACAGTGAAGGCTCAATTATTTAGAGCAAGAGAGTTTTTAGCGAAATTACTATCGAATGATGAAGGTCATTTATAATGGATAGTTTAGACCTTGTAAAACAATATTTTCCTTTACTTACTGAAGAACAAGAACGTAATTTGCTTAAGTTTTCTGAATTGTTTAAAGATTGGAATACGATGGTAAATTTGATTTCAAGAAAGGATATGGACTACCTTTTTGAGCGCCATATTCTTCATTCTCTGGCTATTGCAAAATTTATCCAATTTAAAAAAGGGACAAAAATCCTTGATATTGGAACAGGTGGTGGCTTCCCAGGTTTACCACTGGCAATTTTATTTCCGGATGTTCATTTCACACTAGTAGATTCAATAGGAAAAAAAATAAAAGTAGTCAATGATATTGCACATGAGCTGTCACTTACCAACGTTATTGGTATTCATGATAGAGCAGAAAATATAAAAGGTAAGTTTGATTTTATTATTTCTCGCGCAGTTACTAGATTGGTGAATTTTTTACCATGGGTAAAGGGTAAAATACAATCAAAGAATGGGAATGTAATTAAAAATGGACTTATTTATCTTAAAGGAGGTGATTTAAAAGAGGAGTTGGCTGAAGTGAAGGTCAAAGCGAAACTTGTAAATTTGCAAGACTACTTTAATGAATCTTTTTTTGAAACGAAGAAGATCGTCTATATCCCGCTACGTTAAGTTCTTCTTTGTCTTATCTTTTAATCAAGCAAAGTTCCGCAATAAAAAGCCGTGAATTTTACTAATTTTGTAGCCACTAAAATAGAATAGAAATGAAATATGATGTAATCGTAGTAGGAAGTGGACCCGGCGGATATGTTACCGCAATTCGTGCTTCTCAATTAGGTTTCAAAACTGCTGTTGTAGAAAAGGAAAACCTTGGAGGAGTATGCCTGAATTGGGGCTGTATTCCTACGAAAGCGCTGATTAAAAGTGCAAATGTGTTTGAGTATATTCAACATGCTAATGATTATGGAATAGAGGTTGAAAAGGCCACTCCTAATTTTTCTGCGATCGTAAATCGAAGCAGAGACGTTGCTGGTGGGATGAGTAAGGGCGTTCAATTTTTAATGAAAAAGAACAAAATTGATGTTATAGAAGGCGTTGGGAAACTAAAGGCAGGAAAGAAAGTAGATGTTACTGATGCTGAAGGAAAAGTGAGTGAATACTCTGCTGACCATATTATTATTGCAACTGGAGCACGATCAAGAGAATTACCAAATTTACCATTGGATGGTGAAAAGGTATTCGGTTATCGTAAAGCAATGACACTTGAGAAGCTTCCAAAGAAAATGATCATTGTTGGGTCTGGGGCAATAGGTATTGAATTTGCGTATGTTTATAATGCACTTGGTACAGAAGTTACTGTAGTAGAGTTTTTACCTACAATAGTTCCCTTAGAAGATGAAGAAGTTTCTAAGCAATTAGGGAGGTCTTTGAAAAAACAAGGGATCAAAATAATGACAAACTCGTCTGTTGAAAAAGTTGATATTTCAGGCAAAGGGGTTAAGGCTACTGTAAAGACAAAGAGGGGCGAAGAGATTATTGAAGCGGATGTTGTTCTTTCGGCAGTTGGAATTACTTCTAATATAGAAAACATAGGTTTAGAAGACGTCGGCATTGTTACTGATAAGGGAAAGGTATTGGTAAATGATTTTTATGAAACCAATATCCCTGGTTACTATGCGATCGGTGATCTTATTCCTGGACCTGCTTTGGCACATGTTGCATCAGCAGAAGGGATTACATGTATCGAAAAGATCAAAGGAATGGATGTTGAAACTATCGACTATTCTAATATACCGGGCTGTACTTATTGTTCACCTGAAGTTGCTTCTGTTGGAATGACAGAGAAAGCAGCTAAAGAAGCAGGATATGAAGTGAAAGTTGGTAAGTTTCCGTTTAGTGCATCAGGTAAGGCAAGTGCCGCTGGAGCAAAAGAAGGCTTTGTTAAGTTGATTTTTGATGCTAAATATGGTGAGCTATTAGGAGGTCACATGATCGGTGCTAATGTAACCGAAATGGTAGCAGAATTAGTGGCTGTTCGTAAATTAGAAACAACCGGCCATGAGATCATAAAAGCGATTCATCCTCACCCTACAATGAGTGAAGCTATAATGGAAGCAGCTGCAGCTGCTTATGGTGAAGTGATCCATATTTAAACGATAAAGATCTTAGATATAAAAAAAGGGTCCCGACCCCGATAGCTATCGGGGTCGGGACCCTTTCCATTTGCAATATTATTTAGATTAGAATTTCGCTCTGGATTTTCTTCTCTTTTTGTTCTTTCTGTGCAAGAAGTTATAATGTCCTTTTTTGTAAAAGCTTGACTTCCCTTTAATAACGCGACTGTAATAAAAATTGATGATCATGTATCCGTCATTATTAGCGACGTTACCTCTTTTATTTCCTACTGTATAATTTTCTGGCGCAGGTACAATGTCATCCGGGTTGTCTGGAACAAATTCGCCTCTTCTGTTGGCTAAAGTTCTTGATATATCATTAGGTAATAGATCAGGGTCTGCATAAATATCTGATATATCGTCAAGGTAATCAGAAGATGAGAGAGAATACTGAACCTCCATTCCAAAACGATTTATTCTACTAAAAGTAAAGAAAGCACCTGCTCCAAAAGGAACAACAAGATGAATAGGTGAGTATTCTACAAGTTCGGTTGTTAACTCTCGTAATTTATAATAGGTTCCTTCATATTCAGCTCTTGGGTTAGAATATAAGGCACCAACACCAGCAAAAATATATAGTTTAAAGTCAGGATTATAATATCCTTTACCTCCAAGATCATAAATATTTAAAACAGCGAAATCAGCACGCAATGACAATTCCAACATGTCATTTTTAAAACTTAAATTCCTACCTCTTCTTGAAGGGTTGGGTGAGTGATGGTCATCACCAGCAATTTGTAAATAATTCAAAAATGCTCCAGCCGACCAACGATTAGTAAAACGATACCTTCCAAAGACCCCAACTGAATATTTCGTATCTTCAAGCTTCATATCCATAAGCCACCCTCTAGCGCTTCCATCACCTCCACCAATATCTCCAAGATAATTTGAACCACCTATTTTTCCTCCGATCTCCCAATTGTATTGGCTTTCGGCAGTATGCATAAGGAATACTAAGGCTATTAGTAGTGTTATTCTCTTCATAGTTGACACATCAATATCAAGCTAAAATATAAAAATTCCATAAATCGCTTATACTGAAGAGCATTTATTATTATAAATTAATTTTTTCACTAATTTACACAGCTGATGAAACAGACAAAAACTGTATATATATCTGCTTTTTATATTGCTCTTTTCTTTGTGTCGATGAATGTGAATTCCCAAGAAATAAAGGATAGCATAATTTATGATCTAATTGTAGATGAGGAAGTGATAGGTGATTTATTTGCTGTTAAAAGTTATAACACAGATTCTACATTTAATTATAAGATAATCAGTAATGTAGATTATAGATTTCTTTTTTCTTTCCACATTACTTTTTTATATGAGTCGATGTTTTCATCAAAAGGAGTTTATACTTCCTCGCAATTTAAATACACTATGAATGAGGATGTTAAGGAATATAAATGGGTCAATTATATTGGAGGCAAGTGGTATGTTTATGAGGAGAACGAAGTAATAAATATCATTGATGAAAAGATCAACCAAACGGCAGTTCAACTCTATTTTGAAGAGCCTGATGATGCCTTAGTTGTTTTTTCAGAACGGTTTTGTGATTTTTATACAATTGAAAAAGGCCAGGATAACGGCTACAAAATTGAGTTTCCTGGTGGAACAAATAAGTACTACTACGAAAATGGAATTTGCAATAAGGTAGAAATTAATACAATCTTTTCTGATATGGAATTTCGTAAAAGACCTTATTGATCCAATTGTTTAGAGAAGTACTTGTTTTTTAAAAAGTCCCAATCGATAAAAGAAAAAATAAAGATCAATAAAAAAGGTTGAGCTAATGATTTATATCGTGAAATTGCGCCTTGTACTGGCACTGTTAACCCAATGATCCAACTACTTAAAAAGTAAATTATAAAAACACTCGCTAAAAAGGGGAAATACTCTTTTGGTGGTTTTTTTGTAAACCTTATCGCTAAAAAGCAGAAAAACAGGATATCGATGTTTTCAATAACTGGAAATAGATAGAGCCAGCTATCAAAAGTGAATAATTGAGGTTGCAGAAAAACATTTATAAAAGATTCCGGAAAGTAAAGAAAGACGTCATATGCATCCACAACAGAAGGAATGCTAAAAAATGAATTCGCTTTTTGTCCAATGAAAATGAAATCTTGCTGTTTTTGAATAATTATATCAAGAATATTAGTGGGAAGTATATAGAGAATAAGTGCCATTAATAAAGTAATGATCAGTATTGGACGTATTCCTTTTCTTAGTTGTTTATGACTGAGGATTAATAAAATAAGAGAAGAAGCGTATATTATTATAGCAAAATAACTTCTTACAAGAAGTAGAAGAAATGCGAAAAGTAAAAAGGTCAGTGCTTTTTTTAATGTAAAGCTTGATAGTACCCTATTAAAATAGAACATGTAAAGTCCTATAATTACAATAGTATGCGTTTCTTTTAAAATTCCGGAAGTCCAAAATAATATACTAGGGCTAAGAAAAACAGCAGTAAAAACAGCTAAAGGAAATAGTTTTGGAAGCCAGAGACTAATGCTTTTGTATAATGCTGTTAGCCCTATTATACTTAAGAAATTTAGTAATACAATATGGACACCCAAATTCCTGAAGCTAAATAGATTGATCAGAGAGTTAAAGCGAATTGCATTTCTATTGTCATTAATGAAATTAAAAGTCGACTTGCTATCCCAGTATATTATTTGTGTGTAAATAGATTCCCACTCAGGAAGACCTCGATTCATATTGAAGAATAGCTTTATAAATACTAAAGGGTTTCCATCACTGAACCGAAGGAGGTCTTTACCTCCTTGTAAATAAATGGCTCCATCACCCCCGGCAAAATAAATACTATGGTATTTAAAAGAAATGTAACCCGCTATGGACTTTAAAAGGAAAACAATGATTAAAGCACTTATGGGTATGTCCTTTAAATGAAAAAATGACCATCTAAAGATGATAAAGGAAAATATAATTATTGCAACTATAGTTGTAATCAAAAATTCTAAAATATTAATACAAACTTTTATAAAGAAAAAGACCTACCTACAATTCCGGCCTATTGTTCTAAATTATTTCTTATTACAAAAACGTTTCAATACAGAGTAAGCTTCCTCAATACCTAATTCACCGGCTTTGCTCACATAATGACAACCATTATCCGAATCGCCTAGAAAAATCATTGTTATTCCCTTGTTGTAATAAACTTCACCTAAGCCAGGATTAATCTCTATCGCCTTGTCATAATACTCAAATCCCTGATTGTATTTTTGTTGTTTACAATATATGTTTCCGAGATTATAATAGGCATAAGGAAGGTCTGGCAACAATTGAAGCGCGGCATTAAAATTATCTTCAATGGATTCCATATTTGTACCATAACTCGAATATTCCGGTTGATCCTCAAGTACGAATGATCCTGTTTGTGTACTGTTAAAAGCACTATACATCAATGATAATTTTGCTTGAATAACTCCTTTATTAATAAATGCAGGAGCAAAGGTTGAGTCGAGTTTGATCAGTTGGTCATAATCTGAGATCGCTGCATGATAGTTTTTAATGTTAGTGTTTAATACAGCTCTCTTAAATATTGCATTAATTGATGTTGGATCTGAAGTGATCACTTGATCTAAGCTGTCTATGACTTCCCTAATTTTGTTTTCAGATTGACGGTCAGGATTAAAACTTGCGATTAGATCAATACCTAATTCTTCTCCAATTAAAGCCAATTTATAGTCATAATATTCAGGTAAACCTTCTTCGATATTACAAACGATACTGATATCCCCCAAAAGATCGATGTCAAGATCCTTGTTTTGCAGTTGTTCTTTGTCTTTTTCCGATTGAAAAAATTGTGCTTCAAATTCGATCAAACTCTCTATTTTCTCTTCTTCAGCAATCAATTCTTTATGGGTTTTAGAATAATGCTCTTCTTTTAAACGACGTGAAGTATCATAATCTATTGTAGCTAGTTTTTTCTTGTTTAGTTGTGAATTGGCAATTGCTCGATTAGCGTATGCATCAGCAAAATCTGGGTAAATTAAAATAGCATTACTGAAATCTTGTTTCGCTTTCTTATACTCTTTCATTTGCATATATAAGTTTCCACGATTAAAAAATACCATAAGGTTGTTAGGATTAATAGAAACAACAACGGAGTAATCATTAATAGCTTTATCAAGTTCACCCATTTCCGAATAAACCATGGCGCGATGAAAATAGGTTAGGGAATTATTAGGGTCAATCAATAATACTTGATTCATATCCGCCAAGGAAGAATCAAACTTATTCTGCTTTGCATATACAAAAGCACGATTAAAATAGGCAAATGAATTTTCGGGGTTAATTACGATAGCCTCATTAAAATCAATAAGGGCGCCATCTAAGTCTTCCAACTCAAACCGAACCATCCCACGACGTAAAAAGGCATTTCCATTAAAACGATTAAGCTTTATCGCTTTATTATAATCTTCCAATGCTTCAATAAAATTATCTAAGCCCGTTTTTGCAGCTCCGCGGATCATATAAGTATTTTCCATTTTTGGGTCTATACGAATAGCGAGATTGCAATTTCCTATCGCATCGTAATATTGCTTTAGGTATAAATACGTAACCGCTCGGTTCACATAAAGTTGTGGGTCATTTGGATCTTGCCTTATGGCCTCTCCAAAATCTTGAATAGCTCCATCGAAATCGTAGATTCTTTCGCGAGATAATGCTCTATAATGAAAAGCGTTGGGACTATTTGGTTTTAAGTCAATGGCTCTACTCAAATCTAGTATTGAACCATTAAAGTCTTCCAAATAAAATTTAGATACGCCTCTTAAAAAATAAGGCTCATACAAATGAGGTTTCAATGTAATAATTTCATTGGCACTTTTTATAGCACCTATAAAATCATCATTCATGATCGATCGTTGTGTTTGCGCGATCATCAATTCTACATTTCGTTGTGCAGAAATATTCTTTGATGAAAGAAACAATACAAGCAATACAATTAAAATAGATTTGATTTTGCTCATTAATTTTTAATAATTGTCAAAGAACGGGAAATTTTGAATTATTTTTACCTAGAATGATGCATTTAACGAACTTTAATAAAATAGAATTATTTATATCGCCAATTTTACTTTTTGGACTGTTTTATTTAACATCCTGTTCGGGTGATATTAATGATAAATTTAATCCGAAACAGTTTTCATCTCATATTGAGAAAGTGAGTCGTTCGTATAATGATTGTGATATTGGAGATGATACATGCTCATATATTGTAATAAATACCATTGTTTTTGATCAACTTAATGAATTTGAGAACCTTCAAAATATTAGTGAACAGATGGATGCTATTATGTTAGGGAGGGAAACAGATGATGTTGACAGTGCTTGTGCTGATTTTATTAAAGGCTATGATCGTATAATAAATGATTCGCTCATGAAAATTGAAGAGTATTCTTTGGCTTGGTACGACATAAGAGAAGCTGAAATGGTATCCGTTAAAAAAAGAGTGGTGTCAATTAAATGCAGCATTAGAAGTTTTTATGGGGGTGCTCATCCAAATGAATATGTTTATTTGAGAAATTTTATACCGGAAACAGGAGATTCTCTTGGTATTGGAATGATATTTAACCCGAAGTCACTCGAAGAATTACGTGTTTTAGCTGAGTATATTTTCAGGAAAAAACATGACCTTTCGGAAAGTATTAGCTATGAAGAAGAAGGGTATTGGTTTGAGAATAACACTTTTGAGCTAAGTTCAAATTTTGCCTTTACTGAACATGGATTATGGTTTTATTATAATAATTATGAAATTGCACCTTATTCGATGGGAGCCAGCGAAATAGTTGTCCCTTATTCGATAATAATGCACTTATTTGAATGAAAAAAGAGAAAATACTCATAAGCGGAGGCGCTGGAAATATTGGAAGTGCATTGGTCGATCGATTGATTCGATCTGATAAATATGAAGTGGTCATTCTTGATAATTTATTGACGGGTTCAATGCGAAAATTACCAAACGATCTAAAAGGTAATTGGTCGTTTATAAAAGGCGATGTAAATAAGAAAAGCGACATTTCTGAAGTGATGTTATCGAATCAATTTGATTATGTTTATCATTATGCAGCAATGGTTGGGGTGCAGCGCACCCAAGAGAATCCAGTAGCCGTATTAAGAGACATTGATGGAATTAAAAACATTCTTGATCTATCAAAAAATACAGGCGTAAAAAGGGTGATTTATTCCTCCTCTTCTGAAGTTTATGGAGAACCCGTTCACGTTCCGCAAAATGAAATCGATACACC
Organism: Flavobacteriales bacterium; assembly: GCA_030591505.1. Lineage (GTDB taxonomy): Bacteria > Bacteroidota > Bacteroidia > Flavobacteriales_D > JAHECK01 > JAHECK01. The sequence goes on from JAUVAY010000014.1 coordinate 19,842, forward strand.
ACTGAATTCGAGAGTTCCTTATGCTGTTGTGAAAAATGTAGGGGAATCATTTTTACGATCATATCAACAGGAATTTGGACTGAATTATTCGATCTATCGATTTTTTAATACCTACGGGCCACGACAAAGTAGGGATTTTGTTGTTTCAAAATTTATAGCTTCTGCATTAAAAAATGAAATGATCTCTATTTATGGAGAAGGTAGACAGACGAGAACTTTTTGTTATATAGATGATAATATTGATACAACTATAAAATGCCTGGAAGAAGACTTGATGGTAAATGATGTTGTTAATATTGGGAGTTCTGAAGTGATTACTATTCTTGATTTAGCGAAGTTGATCATTGAGTTGACAAATTCTAAATCTGAAATTTCATTTCTACCTCCTTTAAAAGATGGGGATATGAACCGAAGACAGCCGGATAATAGTAAAATGAAAAACATCCTTGGAAGAGAATTGATAAGCCTTCGTCAAGGGATTCTCAAAATGCTTGAGCTTCCTGAGATGATTTTATACGATAATTAAGATGAGTAAAAGAATTATTCAAAGTGAAAAGGCACCCTTACCCTTGGGGCCTTATAGTCAAGCTGTTTTAGTTGATAACACCTTGTATTGTAGCGGTCAGGTGGCGATTGATCCGCAAAATGGGAATCTGAATATGCCTGATCTAGCAACGGAAGCGCACCAGGTAATGAAAAACCTTGAAGCGATATTAAATGCTGCAGATATGGGTTTTTCTAACGTTGTTAAGTGTTCAATATTTTTAAAGAACATGGACGATTTTGCAGAGGTAAATGGAATTTATGGAGGCTACTTCGATGAAAACCCACCGGCAAGAGAAACAGTCCAAGTTGGAAAGTTGCCATTGGATGTTAATGTAGAGATTTCACTAATTGCAGTGAAATAGCAATTTCATTTAATGTACTGTATTATAATTTGAAGCCTAAGAGTTTTTATTAAAGGTTTACCTTTTCTGAAATATCATATTGGTTACGGTCAGGAGCGTTTCGACTAACCAATTCAGCTAAGAAGCCTGTAAGAAAAAGCTGTGTACCAATTATCATAATAAATAAAGAAAAATAGAAGCCTGGTTCTTCAGTGATCAATCTATTTGGATTACCTTGAAACAAACTGATGGCTTTCGAGGTCACAAGCCAAGCTGTCACCGCAAAACCTATAAAAAACATTAAGGTTCCAAAAGCACCGAAAAAGTGCATCGGTTTCTTGCTAAACCTTGAAACAAATGTGATGGTTAAAAGATCAAGAAAACCATTAATAAAACGCTCAATTCCAAATTTCGTAGTCCCGTATTTCCTTGCTTGGTGACTAACCACTTTTTCGCCAATTTTATTAAATCCTATACTTTTAGCAATTACAGGGATATAGCGATGCATTTCACCATATACTTCAATACTCTTCGTAACACGACTGTCATAGGCCTTTAAGCCGCAATTCATATCATGCAATTGTATCCCCGACATCCAACGGTTAACCCCATTAAATAATTTAGTAGGAATAGTTTTTGTCAGCGGATCGTAGCGTTTTTTCTTCCATCCGGAAACCAGGTCAAAGCCATCATCCCTTATCATCTTATAAAGTTCGGGGATCTCATCTGGAGAATCCTGAAGATCAGCATCCATAGTGATTACAACAGCGCCTGAAGTATATTGAAAACCAGTATTTAATGCAGCTGATTTTCCGTAATTACGTTTAAATCGAATTCCTTTAACGTTTTCTGCACTCGATAGGTCTGAAATAACTTTCCAGGAACTATCAGTGCTTCCATCATCAATTAAAATAATTTCGCCGGTTAATTTATTTTCATTCAATACCTTATTGATCCATTGGACTAATTCGGGTAAGGATTCCTCTTCGTTTAAAAGAGGAATTACAACTGATATATCAAGTGTATTCAAATTAATCTATAGTTTCTATATTTCCTTCATTTTTACGTTTTAAAACAGCTGAAACAATCGCTCCAACCACGAGAAAAAACGCCAATATTTTTCCCATACTCGTTATTACCCCAATGAATGTAGATTTAGACTCAAATTCAGCTTCCATATCTACTAAGGCTTTTTCTATTTCTGATTCAGGTGCACCAAAATTCTCCATCATCCCTATCGCTTTTTCGATGATCACATCATTAACAGCTATACCAAATTCAGGGTCGATAACATTAACGATGAGAAAATAAAAAAGTTGAGAAATAACAACATAAACCAAAGACATGATAAAAAAGTTAGCAAGTCCTTCAGTAAATGACATATATCCTCCCAGGATTGTCCTAACTTTTTTCAAGGAAATTATAAGGTAAACAATGATCCCAATTGCTATAACTGATGGGATCCACAAGTTTGTAAATAAGTCAATACCAACAATGTAGGACACTAAGGTGTGTGCAACGGAAATTGCTGCTGCTATTAGGCCGGCGCGGTAAGAATAGGCATTAATCATAGTTGAAAAACATTTGGTGTAGAACAAATATAGCAAGGTAAGTAAAATTCCTGCTATTTGAGTTGCTAATTCTTATTGCTTTTATACTTTTGCAGGGGGTAAGTCTTTATCGACCAGCTCCCCATGAATCCCCCAGGTTCGGAAGAAAGCAAGGGTATTGGGTTGTAGCGGTGCGAATGAAGTAACTTACCCTTTTTTTTGTACTTTTATTTCTGCAAAGTAACAACTATGAAAACCGACTTTAAACATACTTCAGAGGCTTCTTTTAGTATCAGAAATTTTATTGGAGAAGAGTCTATCGGGGGCGTTATCCTTATAATCGTATCTATAATTGCTATTATTTGGGCAAATTCACCTTGGTATGATGCTTATCATTTTGTTTGGCATGAATTTGAACTTTCCTTAAAATTTGGAAATATTGACCTAACTGCGAATTTACATCATTGGATCAACGACGGGTTGATGGCCTTGTTTTTCTTTGTAATCGGACTGGAAATAAAACGAGAAGTGATGGCAGGTGAGCTTTCAACTCGACAGAAAGCGTTTTTACCTATTATGGCTGCCGTTGGAGGGATGTTTATTCCCGCTCTTTTTTATGTTGTCTTAAATTATAATGATCCGGTAAGTATTAAGGGTTGGGGTGTTCCGATGGCAACAGACATTGCTTTTGCCTTAGGCTTACTTTCTCTGTTTGGTGATAGAGTACCGATTAAATTGAAAATATTTTTAACGGCACTTGCTATTGCTGATGATTTAGGTGCCATTTTAGTGATAGCCATTTTCTATACAGATTCAATTGATTACTCTGAATTGATAAATGCAGGGATATTTATCGCTGTTTTAGTAATAGCGAATCGAATGCGTGTAAGAAGCACTACTTTTTATGGTGTTGTTGGTCTTTTGGGTGTATGGATCTCATTTATCTATTCAGGAGTCCATGCCACCTTAGCGGGTGTATTAATTGCATTTACTATTCCTGTCCATACTAAAATCACCAAAGAAGAATACATAGGGAAATTGGAAAAATTGATAGAGCGTTTTAAAAAGAATGTAAAGGATGTTGGTGTGCTTCATACAAAAGAGCAAGCACATTTAATTGATGAAGCCTTAAGCTTAAGTAAGGACGCACACACCCCACTTCAAAAATTAGAACATTCTCTTCACCCTGTGGTAATATATTTTATTTTACCTCTTTTTGCACTTTCTAATGCAGGTGTACACATAGAAGGAAATATTTTGAATATGTTATTTCACCCCATTTCATTAGGAATAATTTTTGGTCTTGTAGGAGGAAAATTTGTTGGGATTACCTTGATAACAAAACTCCTTGTTCATTTCAAAATGGCTAGCCTTCCGGAAGGCGTAAATTGGAAAATGATGTATGGTATGGCAATGTTGGCAGGTATAGGATTTACAATGTCGATGTTTATTTCTGATCTTGCTTTTGTTGATGATAAAAACATTCAAATAGCTAAAGTGGGAATCATGGTTGCCTCATTCTTAGCAGCTGTTTTAGGAATGTTACTATTATCATTGGGCTTGAAAAAGAATGAATCTTCAGTTGATTCTTAAAAAGAGTAATCGCTTATTTGGGAATACTCATTTTGTATCCAACTCCTCGAATACTAAAGAAGAAGCTTGGATTTTTAGGGTCTTTTTCAAATTGTTTCCTGAATGCTAAAATGTAATTATCGATTGTTCGTGTAGAAGGGAAAACATCATAACCCCATACTTTTTCAAGTATCTCATTTCTTGAAACCACCTCATTTTCTCTGTCAGACAGTAATTTTAATAATAAGATCTCTTTTTTTGAAAGGCGTTTATATTCTCCAGCGAAATTCTGACTTTCAAAGGTCTTGAAATTAACAGAGTTCTCACCAAAATTTAAAATGTTCTTTTCAGGAATACTAACTTCATTCCGACTTCTGATAAGTAATTTTTGTATACGTAGAAGAACCTCTTCTAAATGAAACGGTTTAGTGATGTAATCATCTGCTCCAATTTTTAAACCTTCAATAATATCACTAGATGTGCTTTTTGCTGTCAGAAAAAGTACAGGTATTGTAGTGTTTTCTAAGCGAATAATTTTTAAAAGATCGAAACCGTTTATTTCCGGTAACATTACATCAAGAAGGATCAGGTCGAATTTTTCATGTTTAAAACGTTCCAAAGCCTCATTACCTCGTTCTACAGCAACAACTTTGTAATTTTCTAGTTCAAGATTGAGTTTTAAGTTATCTCTCAATACTTCCTCGTCCTCTACAAGTAAAATTCGATGTTTCATTTCTTAAGGTTGTGGCAATATTAGAAATATTATGCGGTATTAACAGATAATATTGAATTTATGAAAGGAAAATTAAATGCTTTATTTAATATTTAATCTCCGTCATTAGTTTTTTTTGATATTCAAGAATAAATTCTTCCTTTCGTTTTAATCTGTACTGCATAACCCACCTAGGATGTGGCAATGGAATGATCTCCTTAAAAAAACCTTCTTTTTCATTTAGCTTATTCAAGTACTTGAAGTTTTTACCCATTCCTAAACAAAAGGCCGTTTCCTGATTGCTTGGAAGTGTCTTTATCTGCTTCCATAAATTATCAATTATATAATCCTGTAGCGCTTTTTCTAAGTCTTTTTGATCGTAATAATTTAAGTTCCTTCCCTCTTTTATGTATCCAATAGGTGAGACAGAAGTGATATAAAAATTGGCAAAGAAAGTATCGCTACCACCTAGAGATTCAATAACATCAAAGATAAATTTTGAGCTTAATTCTGCTTTTTTTGGGAAATCATTTTTAATTTTCAATACGCTTTCCAGACGTACTGGATCAGTAAATGGTATTCCAGTTACTCCAGCCCCTAATCTCCCCGGATTTATTCCAATTAAATACGACCTTGGATTTCTATCAGAGTAAAAGCGCTCGTAGAATGTTTTATTTAGCTCCCAAACAGTTTTATCAGAAAATGGATATAATGACCCAACACCCGTAGGGAGATCATCAGGTATTTTAAGATGTGAATAAAAATCAAGGACGCTTGAGGCGAAAGAAGACTTCATTTATATAACTCTTCGCTCTATTTCTTCATTTAATAAGCGAAGTTCTCGACCGACCTGACCTGCAACAGCCGTATTTTCTTCTGCTCTTCTCATCAAGTAAGGCATTACTTCTTTAACCGGGCCATAAGGAACATATTTTACAACATTATATTCTTCATTAGCAAGGTTAAAACTGATGTGATCACTCATTCCTAAAAGTTGAGCAAAGTAAACACGTTTGTCATTCTTATCGATATTATGCTTTTTCATCAATTCGACCAATTCATACATCGACTCTTCATTATGTGTTCCGGAAAGCAAAGCAATATCATTAATATTCTCAATGCAATATTGTTGGGCTTCATTATATCCAGCATCGGTAGCCGGTTTATCAGGGTATATAGGAGATGGATATCCCATTTTTTCAGCTCTATCCCTTTCTTTTTCCATATAGGCTCCGCGGACTAATTTCATTCCCAACTTATAGCCATTATTTTTCGCTTTCTGATGGGCTTTCTTTAAAAATTCGATCCTATCATGACGGTACATTTGTAGTGTGTTGAATACGATAAAATCTTCTTTATTATACTTAGCCATCATAGCGTCTACAACATCGTCAACAGGTTGTTGTATCCACACTTCTTCTGCATCAACGAGTAGGGGAGTTCCACTTTCATAGGCCGCCTTGCAGCATGTATCTACTCTTTGAACATAGCGTTGAAACTCCGCTTTATCATCACTTGTCATGTTCTCAGGTTTCTCTGCCATTTTTTCTATCAAGGCAAAACGAACCATACCAGTAGGCTTAAAAACACAAAAAGGAATTTTAGGATTGTCTTTGGCTTGTACAATGGTAGCGAGTATTTCATCCCTAGTTTTATCTAATTCAGCTTCTTCATCCTGTCCTTCTCGTGAAAAGTCTAAAATTGTTCCAATTTTGAATTTGTACAATAGATCGATGGTTGACTCACACTCTTTTATATCCTCTCCTCCAACAAATTGTCGATAAATGGTTTTTTTAACGATTGAAGAAATAGGTAAGTGGAGTTTTAATGCTAGATTCGAAAAAAACGCTCCGAGTTTAACCATTGTTGGGTTACCCATTATGGTGTACATTAATTTGGCGTGTTTAAGATCTGAATTGGATTTAGATCTAAAAGCAATTTGCGTATTTTGAAATGAGATCATTGTAGGCTTTTTTATCAATGCAAATATAATAGAAACTACTATCCTAAATTAATGATCATAATCATAAGATTTAGCTATTTTCGTTCTTCTCAGTAATTGCTTAATTATGTGTCACATAAATCAATGGGATTGAATACAAAGTTCATATATACTGAAGACAGTAATGATTTAGATCAGTTTTTTAAGGAACAAACCAAAAAATGGTCTTCTATTTATATTCTTGTTGACTCAAATACGCATGAACATTGTCTGCCGAGTTTTTTAAACAGTGTGAAATTTGAAAGTGATGTCGAAATATTGGAAATTGAAGCAGGGGAAGAATCTAAAGATATTGAAATAGCTACAGGATTATGGATGGCGCTTGCAGAGTTAAAGGCAGATAGAAAATCACTCATTATAAATCTTGGTGGTGGTGTAGTATGCGATATCGGGGCGTGGGTAGCTGCCAATTATAAAAGAGGAATTGATTTTGTGCATGTTCCTACTACTTTATTGGCTATGGTAGATGCCTCAATTGGAGGGAAAACAGGCATAGATATGGGGGGAATTAAAAACTTGGTTGGAAGTTTTACCTTACCGTTTTCCACATTAAACTATTCCCCTTTTTTAGAAACACTCCCAGATGAAGAATGGAGATCCGGTTTTGCAGAAATGATCAAGCATGGATTGATTTCAGATGCTGGTCTTTGGAGTAAAATAAGAAACATTTCGCCAAAAGATCATGAAGAAATAAAGAGCTTAATTCATGAAACAGCAGGGATCAAGATCAATATTGTAAAAGATGATTTTAAAGAGAAAGGAGAGCGTAAAAAGCTAAATTTTGGACATACTGTCGGTCATGCAATTGAAACCGTATGTATAGAAAAAGGAGATGCCATTTCGCATGGCCATGCTGTAGCATTAGGAATGGTGCTGGCAACGATCATTTCTGTTAAAAAAGGATTGTTATCATCTTCAATAATGAATCTGATTAATGATTATATCCTAGCATATTATTCAATTCCTACTTGCTTAGGAAATGAGATCCAATTAGTTATAGAAAAAGCACGACACGATAAAAAAAATATTGGCGATAGGATCTTAATGGTACTTTTAAATGATATTGGAGAAGCTGTTATTGATATAGAAGTAGATGAAGAGCTTGTAAAAGAGGCGCTTATTGAATTTTGTAGTCAAAAATCAGAATCTTGATCTATGGATGTCCAGCGATTAAAACCATCGGATTTTGTGTCGTTTTCAGGTGAGATCCAATTAGAAAAATCGAAAAGTATAGCAAATAGAGCTTTACTTCTGCAGGCACTTTCATTTTTTTCATTTTCAATTGACGATGTAGGGAAATCGGATGATGTATTGATCATGAAAGAAGCACTTTTATCAAGCAATTCTATGGTGAATGTTGGAATGGCAGGCACTGCTCTTCGTTTCCTGACAGCAGGTTATAGTGTTCTTCCAGGAAAAAGAGTTGTTGATGGTCATCCTCGTTTGAAAGATCGTCCAATCGTGCCATTACTCGATGCACTTAAGGTCTTGGGAGCAAAAATTTCATTTCCAAGTATAGATGATAAATTACCTTTTGAAATTGAAGGTGGTTTTGTAAAAGGAAATGAAGTTGACATAGAACAATTGCTTTCTTCTCAATTTATCTCTGCTTTAATGATGATAGGTCCTTTTCTTCCCAATGGTTTAAGGATTAAAAGAAAGGAAAATAGAACTTCTGATTCTTATGTTCTGCTTACTAAACGAATTTTGGAGGATATGGGCTTAGTCGTTGAATTAACTCAAGATGAGATCTATCTGCCAAGCAAATTACCAACAATTAAAAGCTATATTATCGAAAGTGATTGGTCGGCGGCTGGATATTGGATGGCCTTTGCAGTCCTTGTTCCTGAATCCAATATAATACTTAAAGGACTTAGAGAAGATAGTGCTCAAGGTGATAAGGAAATGCTGACTATACTTAAGCGTTTTGGATTGCATTATAAATGGGATGATGAAAAATTGATTCTCTCTCGGAATACTGAGTTTTCAATGCCTGAAAGTTTTCAATACGATTGTTCTGAGATTCCTGATCAGGCTCAAACTCTAGCCTTTTTATGTGCGACTTTAGGAATAGAAGCAAAATTAACGGGGCTTGAAACGCTTTTTCATAAAGAGACAGACAGAATTGATGCCTTAAAAAGAGAAATTGAAAAGCTTGGTTACAATGTGGAAACAGCTAATGATTTTCTGTCGTTTAGTGGGGAATTAACGGTTGATAATACACATCTTAGCACATATAAGGATCATCGGATGGCAATGGCAGGAGCATTATTGGCCTGTCGAATTAAAGTTGAAATTGAAAACCCTAAAGTAGTGAGTAAATCATACCCTTCTTTTTGGGATGATCTAGAAATGCTTACCAACGCATCCGCAACTGAAAAGTAAGATCCGTTTTTTGATTTCCTTCAATGAGATCATTAGATGATCCAATGGTCGATTTATAAGGATATCGGGTATGACTTATTCTGAAAACTAGACTAAAAAGACGGTTCAGCCTCCATTTTGCGAGTAGATAAATTTTTTGTCCTCTGTAGAAATAGGGTTTTATAGAGTAGGTAAAATAGGCATCCCTTTCATAGGCATAAATTCTACTACTATAATCATCAGTATTAAAAATGGCATAGCGAAGACTTATGGAAAGAGGTTTTTCCGGAGCTTGAATAATTACATCAGTATAAAAAAGATAGCCGGCACTTTTTTCAATGATTTCTAAAAAGTGCAACTCAAGACGGTATCGAATTTTTATTGAAGGGTGCGTGTTGTGCTCATTTTGAATACGTATACGATGCCGTTTCCTTCCTTTTATTTGATTAAATCCTGAGATTTTGATCTCATCTTTTTCAAATCGATATTGAAAACTTGTTATGAGCTTTTTATTGCTCTTGTGTGTGATCTTAACTAATAGATCATGTCCCATAGTTGGAGAAGGTGCATTGCTTTTTATCCAGGGAAATTGGTATAGATCTATATAAGAATTGATCAAAGTTTTCCGAGAGATTTTATATTCAAAACCACTGTAGATTCCTTTCTCGTTTGAGTTTTTATTTCTTTCTCCAAAGGCATTAGAAGAAATTGATTGATAGTTAGCCGGGTAATTGCGGTGTAAAATTGAAAGCGAAAATGAGGGGTCAAGGGTAATTACAGTGCCAACTAAATAGGCCACGCTTCCGTTTGCACTTCGACTTATTTCTGTAAAGATGTGTGCATTGTTGAAAGAGAAATCTGTATTTATTCCTAATGTGAAATTTTCTTTACCTGAAAAGTATTGCAGGGCATATAAATTCTCTTTTGGTAGTAGATTGGAAGATAAAAGTTGGTGTGCATAAGAGAAGCCAAATAATAAGTTTGATGATTTGTATTTTAAATGATTTCCCCATGTAATATCATTTAGGGATGATGAATAACTCAATTCCAAAGTGCTTCGATGGTATCCGGAGATCAAGATCGATTGAAACGCTGTTAAGCTTGAGTCAATGGGAATAGCATCTAATTTTCGGAATGAGAAGAATGAAGTGTTTTGAATTTTGTTTTTCCCCATTTGAATTCCAATTCCCCTCAAAAAGTTTATTTCGTCTAATCCTGTATGAGGTCGAATGCCATAAGCAATTTTTCGAATGGGAACCGTTGATGATGATTTTCCAAATGAGAGGCCTTTCCAATAGCTTAATCCCTGTCCGAAAGCGACTTGAAAATCGCCAAGAGTGAAAGATTGTATAAATCCTTTACCAACATAGCGTAGGTAAGCCGAAACGTGATCAAAGCCAATTTTGGAGCGTTTTGGACTCCAAATAAATTGTTCCCCAGCATCTTTTTCGAGGTTTAAACCAAAACTCCATTTTTTATAAAGACGAGTAGAAAATTTAACTAATATTCTTGTAGGATCGCCTAGATATGCGGGTTCAGGGCCCTTATAAGCATTTATTTGTTGTGTTGTTCTTTGATAGTGTATGGTAAGGTCTTTTCTACTTTCTTTAACAAGGTTTCCAGTGAAAATAGTCTTCATATCAGCTATTCCGTTGAAAGAAATAAAGGGCTTTAGGTTTTTTATTAGCTCCTTATCAATTTCCGGTATTTGTTGCAATTCTTCAATGGCCAAAATTTGACCAAATTCTTCGATGTGTTTTCTAATTGCTGAAAATTGGTTGCTGCTTAGAATTCCTAATCTTAGAAATAAATCAAAATCATTAGAATTTATATTGATCGGGCTTTGTTGAAGTCTTTCTAACTCGCTTTGTAACTGTGCAATGTCAATGAGATTATCTTTCTCATCATTCATATTCTGATTAACGATGATCTCTATAATATTTTCAACTTCATTCTCTTGTGAAAAGAGGTGACTACTGCTTATCAAGAATATAGTCAGCAATATGTTTTTAAAGATTCTTATCATAGCTAAGAGAAATTGCAGGACTAAATCCGAATGTAGATTGATAAGAAGTAGCGAAATCTATTTTGAATTTCTTTAATAACAAGCCAAAACCAAATGTGAATGATGCCGGGTGGCTATTTATCCCTGTTCGAAGAATAAGTAGTGAATGAATTTGATATTCAACACCATAGCGAAAAGATAAAGCCTGCTCTAGTTCAATCGCATTTTCCAAATACATTTGAACACGCTTATTTACATTTATCTTTATGCCTACGATCGATGTGATGGGCCAAAATTGCTCCCATTCATTGTGTTTTTTAGAAAGTGTAATGTTTTTGAATAAGACACCTAACTCTATTTTATCATTGAAGCGATAATTGCTTCCTATGTCAGGGTAAAAAGACCCGCTAGTTCCTAAATTTTCACCAACGATCAATTGGTGGTAATTGAGTTTTATTCCTAAGGATAACTGTGGACTAAAATTCATTGAATAAGCTAATCCTACTCTAATTTCACGATATAGACTAAAACCAAATGTATACAGGTCGAAAGCAATTGTGTTTTTAAATAGAGGTAAGCTCATAGCAATTAATGAGTGTTGGACCTCTTTTAAAGTGTATTGATTTAGTGATGCGATTCCAAATGCAAAAGATGGCATTAAGTTTAATTTTGCAATATTTTGACTTGCAGAAAGTATGTCATTTTGAGTTAATTGAGTACTTCCAAGAGCTATGTTTCGGGCTCCTATTCCCTGTGAAAACAGGTTGGAATGAATGATTATTAGCGCTATAATAAAGGTACAGAAGCTTCTCATAGTTAAGCTTAAATATGGAAATTTTTATAAGCCCAGGGTATCGGTTAATAATGGGATTTATTCTAGGTATAATCCTTTAGTGAAAAAGCAGAAAAGCTTACAAATGATCGCTTGAATCATCAAGTTGATTCCTTATCTTTGGACGATTTTTTACTACGATGTATGTGCGGAATTAATGGTATTTATTCTAGTGTTATAAGTGATCGGCAAGGGATTCTTGAAAAGATGAATTCGGCGATAAAACATCGGGGCCCGGATGCAGATGATGTTTATTTGGATGATGATGTTGCATTAGGGCATACTCGCCTTAAGATAATTGATCTTTCAGACAGTGCTAATCAACCGATTCACTGTGCGTTTGATAGATATGTATTGATCTTTAATGGTGAAATATATAATTACAAAGAATTACGTGCGGAACTAAAAGATTACCCATATAAAACCAATAGTGATACTGAAGTAATACTTGCAGCTTATCATGCTTATGGGGAGGACGCTATTTCTAAACTAGACGGACAATTTGCTTTTTCCTTATGGGATAAGGAAAAGAGAGAATTGATTTTAGGAAGAGATCGAGTTGGTATTAAATCGATATACTATTACTTATCTCAAGATTACCTTCTTTTTTCGTCCGAGATTCGTCCTTTGATCAAATCAAAAGTGTTTCCTGTAAAATTGGATGATGATTCATTGGTTGATTATTTACGTTATCAAACTGTACATGCTCCAAAAACGATCATTGAGGGAGTTAAACAATTAATGCCCGGCTTTTATTTTAAAATAAGTGATGATGAGTCGAAATTAGTTCAGTATTGGGATATTCGAGGTGATTTTGATCAACTTGGTGAAAACCGCTCACGTCAGGAAGCACATAAAAAGATAAGGACTTTATTTACAGAAGCAGTTCAAAAAAGGTTGATCGCTGACGTTCCTTTTGGCGCGTTTTTATCGGGTGGAATTGACTCTAGTTTAGTTGTTGGAGTAATGAGTCAAATTATGGAAAGTCCAGTCAAAACCTTTAATGTTAGTTTTGATGAAACGGATTTTTCTGAAGCTAAATATGCTCGATTAATAAGTAAGAAATTCGCTACTGATCATACTGAGATAAAATTGACACCCAATGATTTTTTAGAAAACATTCCGGATGCTATGCGTGATATGGATCATCCAAGTGGAGA
>JAUVAY010000013.1 GCA_030591505.1 Flavobacteriales bacterium
GATCTTGTGTTTGCCATTGGAAGTCCAGCTGCTGGATTCGTAAGATTGCAGTTTCGCTCATAAAAATGTTGTTTCAAGAGCTATAAGGTACGAAATCTTTATATCATGATCAACAAGAGCTATTTCCATGAACTGGTTTTTCACTTTGAATCTTTTAGTTTAATCATTAGTTTGCTAGAATATATAAATTATTAAAATAGTTAAATGAAGATGCTGAAAAGGCTATTGTTTTTATTGCTTATAATTAATTTCATTTCTTGTAGTCCTAAGGTCACAATTCAATCAAGAGGGGATTATATTCCTATACCCTATGACCAAGAAATTGTTGTTATTGAGATCAATAAGCAACGCCCTGATAAATCAAGAGTTATTGGCATTGTTAAAATTGGCGATAGAGGGTTTACTGTCAATTGTGGGTATAATGAGGTAGTGTATCTGTTAAAGATAGAAGCACGTAAAATGGGAGGAAACGCAATTAAAATTATATCCCATATACTTCCAAGTCCATTTGGAAGTACTTGTCATCGTATAGAGGCACAAGTTTTATTGGTTGAAGATATTGAAAACTTGAATGTTAGTAAATTAGCAAATACAGGACATCTTTTATCAGGAAAAAACAAAAATAAAATAAAGGATATTATATACAGAACAGATGGTTCAGAAGTTCTATGTAATATTTATAACGAAGATGATGAGACAGTATATTTTAGCATTAAGATTGATAAAAAAACGATTAAAACGCAGCTAAATAAGGATCAAATAGAAAAAATAAAGTATGCATATTAAAACAATGGACTTGAAAAAGGTCGTTTCATTAATATTATTCGTTTCGTTTTTTTCTGTGAATAGCTATGGACAAGATTTAATAGTCACCTATGATAATGATTCTATAAGCTGCAAAATTACAAAGGTTAGTGATGAGAATGTATTTTTCACATTTCAAAATGAAGGACAATATATGCGTACTTTATTGAACCTTTCAGAGGTGCTTATTTATCAGTATAATTATTATTCGACAAATCATGTTCCGAAAGAAAACATTATTGGAAACACCAAATACCCTCATTTTAGACTAGCAATTAATGGTGGGGCTAGCTATTTACTAGCAAAGATCAGTAGTGATGTGCCTGAAGATCTGCATAGCTATATGAAAGAGTTAAAAACAGGTTATCATTTTAGTGCCGATTTTAAGTATTATTTTACTGAAGTACTTGGTGTCGGGGTCAACTACTCTTACTTCAATACTAAAAATAGCATTGATGAAATTTATGTTGTCGATGCAAACGGAAACCTGATTACAGGGGAATTAAGTGATAATGTATCTGTTAACTTTATTGGTCCGACGTTTACTACCCGATTTTTGAGTAGTAATAAGCCTAATGCTTTTTTAATGGGATTGTCTTTGGGCTACATGACTTATAATAATAATGCTATGCTAATTGATAGTTATAAATTGAATGGAAGAACATTAGGGATGGTTCTTGATTTTTCTTACGACATGGGGTTATCAACTACAATGATGTTAGGCATTCAATTATCGCTAACCATGGGGTCCTTAAGTTCAATGGATATTTATGATGGAACGACAACTCAAAAAATTAATTTGAGAGAAGGATCGTATGAATCCTTAAGCCGCATTGATTTATCTATTGGATTGCGGTTTATAAAATAATGAAGCTTAATAAATATTGATTAAGTAATAGTTACTCTATTTATTTCAAAATAATTTTAAGCACTTCCTCTATACCTTCATCAAAGGTGATCTTGACAAAATAAGGCCCTGGATTTTCTTCTGAAAGGTCGATGTTTAGCATATCACTCGGATGAAGTTCCATATCAAAATATAGCTCACCACTCGAGTTAAAGATCGTTACATGACTTAGTTTTTTGCCAACGATAATAAATTTCCCACTTGTAGGGTTAGGATATATCTTAACCTTTTGTTTTTCGATAGGAGTTTCAATTAATTCTAGCGCTTGCTCACATTCGAGAGTATATTGCTGGAAAAAATACCACATAAGATCATTGGCATTTATATATTCTGAAGGAAGGTCTCCCAAAACAGATTGTCCACCCGGCCAAGAGTGACCACCATCCATAGTAATGTAGTATTCGATAGCATATGAACAGTCACAATTATTCCAAACTACATGAGTATATTCTCCGCTGTCGAGCAAGGTGTCGTTAGTAATTTGACAATTATTTAACGAGGCCCATACATTAAGTATC
The DNA here is from genome assembly GCA_030591505.1 of Flavobacteriales bacterium. GTDB lineage: Bacteria > Bacteroidota > Bacteroidia > Flavobacteriales_D > JAHECK01 > JAHECK01. The sequence continues at coordinate 2,230 of JAUVAY010000013.1, forward strand.
GAATCGATGGGTGGATTATGATGGGAAGAAAAACCACTCCCAACACCTCCATCGTAAGGTACGTTCGAATCTAAATAAGAATGAAAATGAATAATGGGAACTTCATTCGAAGGACTACATTCATTAAGCGTCATCGAAGCCGCTACAGGGGCAATGGCTGCTATACGATTGGAAAGATCACAAGCCAATCGGTAGGACATAAATCCACCATTAGACATGCCTGTCGCATAAACGCGAAGAGTGTCGATGGAGTAGGAACCTATTAGAGAATCCAGTAAAGCGCTGATAAAACCAACATCATCCACATTGTTATCTGAAGCATAGCCACAACAAGCACCGGCATTCCAAGTTCGAATGCCTAAAAATCCTGGTACACCTTCAGGATAAAGAACTATAAACCCTTCTTCATCTGCTTTTACACTTAACTGCGATTGTATTTCCAGTTGTGCACCGTTTCCAAATCCACCATGCATGGCAATTATTAATGGGAGCTCTTGTGTTCCATCATAATTTGGAGGCAGATGTAATTGATAGGTCCTGTAGCTTCCGGCAAAACTAATACTATCGTATTGCCCATAACTGTTGTTGCACAACATAGAAGACAAGAAAATAAGTAAATAGAAATGACGAGAAAATTTCATTTAGTGGGCTAAAAATTGAGGTGCTTTACGATGTAGTGTACTTTGTTCGTAGGAGTAGGCTATTTCGATCAGGAGTCCTTCGCTCCATGCCCTTCCAAAGAAAGAAATACCAACCGGAAGATCTTGTATAAATCCCATCGGTACAGTTATGTTTGGATAGCCTGAGATTGCAGCCGCTGATGAACTTCCAATATTGTAAAAGTCACCATTTACCCAGTCAGTTTTCCAGGCTGGAGAACCAGTTGGAGCAATTATCGCATCAAGATTCAGCTCATCCATCACCCGGTCGATCCCATCTTCTTGCGTTCCTTTTCTGGATTTTTCAAGCGCTTCAATATAATCTGGAGAAGAAAGATCTCCTTTTTCCTGTGCCATGATGAGGTATTCTTGTTGGTAAAAAGCCATTTCAATAGAGTCGGACTCATTGAATGCGATCAACTCTTCAAGATTTTTAATAGGTGCGTCATCACCTAAAGAGGCAAAGTAATTATTCAATCCATCTTTATACTCGTAGAGCATCACCTCAAAAGAAAACTCATGTACAGAAGGATCATAAATAGATTCAATTTCAACAACCTCAGCTCCTTGGCTTTTAAGATCTTCCACCGCCTGAGCTATTAAAGCATCTACTTTGTAATTGATACCATGAAATTTTTTGTACAGTCCGATCCGTTTGCCTTGTAATCCATCAGATTTTAAATAAGGAGTATAATCTTCTAAGGCTTTTCCATCACTAGCTAGGGTCTTACTGTCCTTATCATCTATTCCTACCATTGTCCCCAAGCAAATCGCTGCATCACTAACTGTTCTAGCCATAGGACCTGGAGTATCTTGGGTAAAGGAGATAGGTATGATGCCTGATCTACTCAACAATCCAACTGTAGGTTTTATTCCTACAATTCCATTAGCAGTAGCAGGACAAACGATAGAACCATTCGTTTCTGTACCGATGGCAAACATACATAGGTTGGCCGATACAGCAACACCTGAACCAGCACTGCTACCACAAGGATTTCTGTCGAGAATGTAGGGGTTTTTGGTCTGCCCACCGATTCCGCTCCAACCACTGGAGGAAATATCGCCTCTAAAATTTGCCCATTCGCTAAGGTTCGCTTTTCCAAGAATTACCGCTCCGGCTTCGCGTAGTTTTTTAGCAACATAGCTGTCTTGGTCCGGATATGAACCTATCATTGCCCGTGATCCTGCAGTTGTCTGCATTTTATCATGGGTATCGATATTGTCTTTTAAAAAGACCGGAACTCCATGTAGCGGGCCTCTTTTATTGCCGGCCTTTAATTCTTTATCCAACTCATCTGCAATGGCGAGTGCATCAGGATTTAGCTGAATAACCGAATGGAGTGAAGGACCATTCTTATCAATTTTATCAATGCGATCTAGATAATAGGAAACGACTTGATGTACGGAATATTCTCCATTAGCATAAGCCTTTTGTAGCTCTGGAATGCCTATTTCTTCAAGATTTATTGCTTGGATAATTTCCTTTTTATCTGCTGGTGGATTGCATGCGTTAAATGCAATTACCATAAGAAAAACGAGTAGATATTTTGTCAATTTTATCATAGTAAATGGGCGTTTTGTCTTAGTAGAAAAGTAGGAATTTCAATGCTTGTTTTTACTAGGCTTATCAAGAAGCTTTCAACGAGATATCCATACTATTTTTATAACGACTAATTAGTATTTCGCCCTATTTGTTTAGATAGCGGAGAATACCTGTTTACATCCCTTAGTTGCTCGTTTATAATATTTACTTTTCTGAAAAAACATATACTATGATGAGAAATTTACTTATAAAAGTGAGTCTTGGAATACTTGCAAGCATGTTTGTAATTGTTGCTCAAGGACAAACCTGGGAAAGTATTTCAACGCCAGTTAGTACAAACTTAATTTTGCAAGATATTTCATTTCCAGCTGGTCAAAGTGATATAGGTTATACCGGAGGAACGAATGTAACCTACAATGGAAAAGGGAAAGTATTAAAAACAACAGATGGTGGTGATACATGGGTAGTGCAGTGGGAGAGTGAAGAAAGTGGTACAGGTATTACATCGATTTATTTCGAGACGACCATGATTGGTTTTGCCGGTACAATGGCTGGAAATTTATTGAAAACGGTAGACGGAGGAACAAACTGGACTTCAACAGATATTGATCTTACTATTAATCAGGGAGAGTTAACCGATATGGAGTTTTATGATGCTGAAAATGGAGTTGTTTTATCTCAATGGGAAGGGATTTATGTGACAAGTGACGGTGGAGATACCTGGACAGTAGCGTCAACTAATTATATGACTGCACAAGATGTTTATTATGCAAACTCGACCACCCTTTTTGCAGTTGGGGGTAACCAGAACATTTATAAATCTACTGATGGAGGTGATACATGGACCTTTAGTTTTCAAGGCCCAAATGGTGGAGCAAACCAGTGGATTAACCTAGGTGTATACTTCATGGATGCGAATAATGGAATAGTAACGAGTGAAGAAGGACAATATTTTGTAACTACTGATGGTGGTGATACATGGACAACCGAATCTATTGTTGGACAGAGTGGATTAATGAGAGGATGTTATATGGTCGACACAGATAACATTTATGTTTGTGCAACACCGGGCGAAGTATTTTCTACAAACGATGGTGGAAGCATATGGACTTCTGAATACTACGATTTTAATCCTTCTTTTTATAAGATCAAATTTACAAGTAACGGAACCGGCTTTGTTTGTGGTTCAGGTTCAACTGGAGGAACGATCTTGAAAATGGATCCAAATGGACTTGGAATAGAAGAAGTAGCAGTAAATAACTGGAATGTATATCCAACACCAGCCACCAATCTGATCAATGTTAACTTTGAACTTCGTAAAGAAGGAAAGATGAGTATTAATATCATTAATACTGTAGGTCAGGTTGTTTTAACAGAGCGTTTAGTTGGAATCGTAGGTAGTCAGCAACATAGGATTAACCTTGATAACATTTCTGAAGGCTCTTACATTCTTTCTCTGGAAATGAATGGAATGATGATTAAAACGGATAAAATTCAAATTATCAGATAATTAATAGTGTACAATTTATATTAAACGTCGTCCGATAAACTCGGAGGGCGTTTTTTTGTAATAATAGCAAAACCATCATGATCGTGATACTTTATTGTAGCGAATCGTTCCTCTCATTATCGTACCTTTCAAGAAAAACACGCAATGAGTACTATGGATGCACGATCACCTCAAGATTCTGATACTACAATAACAGAATTGATGATTCCTTCTTATGCTAATTTTGGAGGTAAAATTCATGGAGGAATCCTACTTTCATTAATGGATAAGGTGGCTTACGCCTGCTCTACCAAACATGCCGGAAATTACTGTGTAACCGTTTCTGTAGAAGGAGTTAATTTTCTCCAGGCGGTTGAAGTTGGTGACCTCGTCTCTATGATGGCAAGGGTTAATTATGTTGGAAGAACATCGCTGGTCGTGGGTATTAAAGTAACAGCCGAAAATGTAAAAAACCATCATGTCAGGCATACCAATACTTCCTATTTTACCATGGTGGCTAAGGAGAATGATACGTTGGTAGAAGTGCCTCCATTACTTCTTCGATCTAAAACAGACGTTCGCCGTTTTGCTGATGTACTTTTTCGTAAGAAATTAAAAAAGTATTACGGTGAGCAAATGGAGAAAGTAAAGGACCACCATTTTGATGAGATATTGTCTAGATTGGAAGGTGAGCGGTGTGAGGTGAAGCTTTAGATTAACCTTATTAGTCTTCGACAAGCTCAGACATGCCTGAAGTACAAACCGACATTCAAAAGACTCATTATACTAGATGTTTAATAGCAATACAGGATTGCTTGTTTTATAGTCAGTAATTCCTTCTTTCTCTTTATTAAAAATGTAACTTTGCAGCGAATTTTTTAGGATTTAAAATGAGCGATAGTATTAAGCATGAATGCGGTATAGCACTGCTTCGACTAAAAAAGCCCCTTTCTTATTACCAAAAGAAATACGGAACTTCTTTTTACGGCCTTACCAAGTTGTATCTTTTAATGGAGAAACAACATAACCGCGGTCAGGATGGAGCAGGTGTTGCAAATATTAAATTAGACACAGCACCGGGAACACGTTACATTAGTCGAACACGCTCTAATTCTCAGAATCCGATACAAGAGGTTTTTGCTAATATCAATTCTCGATTTATCGCTTTGGAAGAAGAAGATCCAAAAAAATTAAAGGATCCTGAATGGCTGAAAACCAATTTGCCTTTTACCGGTGAGTTATTTCTGGGTCACGTTCGCTATGGAACTTTTGGTAAGAACAACATCGAGACTGTCCACCCATTTTTACGACAGAATAACTGGAAAACCAGAAATTTGGTGGTAGCTGGTAATTTTAATCTGACCAATGTAGACGAGCTTTTTGATATCCTTGTTGGATTGGGTCAGCATCCAAAAGAAAAATCGGATACGGTTACAATTCTAGAAAAAATAGGTCATTTCCTCGATGAAGAGAACAAAGAATTGTTTAATAAGTTTAAAAATGAAGGTTATACAAATGAGCAGATCTCTAATCATATAGCGTCAAATCTTGATGTTCAGCAGATTTTACAACGTGCTGCTGCAGATTGGGATGGAGGTTATGCAATGGCCGGTATGATGGGACATGGAGATGCTTTTGTATTGAGAGACCCTTCTGGAATTCGACCGGTTTTTTATCATGATGATGATGAGATCCTGGTTGTAGCTTCTGAGCGTCCGGTTATTCAAACGGCATTTAATGTTCCGATAGAATCGGTAAAGGAATTAAGCCCCGGACATGCAATTATTGTTAAAAAAGATGGACGTGTAAGCGAACAGATGGTTCGCGAACCCCTTGAGAAAAAATCATGCTCCTTCGAGAGAATTTATTTTTCAAGAGGAAGTGATAGAGATATTTATAAAGAGAGAAAACAATTAGGTAAAAACCTAAATGAAAAGATCTGGGACGCCATAGAAGGCAGATTACAGGATACCGTTTTCTCTTTTATTCCAAATACCGCTGAAACAGCTTATTATGGAATGATCGAAGGGATGAACGAACGCTTGAATACGATCAAGGGTGAAAAAATACTTGAATTGGGTGATAAGCCTGATCCGGGAAAATTAAAGGAGATCCTGGAATGGAAAGTCCGAACGGAGAAGATCGCAATTAAGGATGCAAAACTACGAACCTTTATCACTCAGGATGATGCAAGAGATGATATGGTGGCGCATGTTTATGATATCACCTATGGTACTATCAAAAAGAAAGTGGATAAGCTTGTCATTTTAGATGACTCCATCGTACGTGGAACGACATTGAAGAAGAGTATTTTGCGAATTCTTGATCGACTGGAGCCTAAAAAAATAATAGTCGTTTCATCGGCCCCGCAGATAAGGTATCCTGATTGTTATGGTATCGATATGGCGAAAATGGGTGATTTTATTGCCTTTCAAGCAGCGGTTGAGTTATTGAAAGAAACCAATAAAACGTATATCCTCGACCAGGTTTATCAAAAATCAAAAGAGCAAGAATCGATTTCTAAAAACTTGGTTAAGAACTATGTAACTGAAGTATTTGCTCCTTTTACAGCTGAGCAGATTTCTAAAAAGATCGCTCAATTGCTTACGCCTGCTTCAATGAAAACGGATGTGGAGATCATTTATCAGAGCATTGAAGGCTTGCATAATGCGTGTCCAAATGATTTGGGGGATTGGTATTTTACGGGAGATTATCCTACACCGGGTGGTAATAAAGTGGTGAATAAGGCATTTATAAACTACATTGAAGGCAAAAACGAGCGAGCATATTAATTTTAAGCGTAACTTTGTTTTTTAAAACTAATAAGACATGTTGTTATCAATATTTTTAGGATTTATAGGACCATGGCAAGTTGTCTTGATCGTGGCTATAGTATTGTTGTTGTTTGGAGGTAAGAAAATCCCTGAGTTAATGAAAGGATTAGGTAAAGGGATCAAAGAGTTCAAAATAGCAACGAAGGAGGAGGATGAAGATGCATCCGAAGAAAAAATGAAGGATAAATCTTAAATACCTGCACGTTGAAGGAGTATTCAATACTTTCCGAAATCCGAAAGGATATCGAGGAAGGGGGTTTGCGTTTGTCTGATCTTGTAGATACGTATTTACAAAGAATTGAGGATAAACCTGATCTAAATATTTTCTTGAAATCTTTGATGAATCACGCTAAATGATGAGGTTTCTTGTAGTTATACTTTTAAGTTTTATCTCGATTTTTCCAAGTCTTACTTATGCGCAGTCAGATAGTTTAACAGTCGATTCTATAGCTATTGACGATAGAACAATAGCTGATGAGTCCTTTTATTATGATGGCTTTGACATTATTGCTCGTTATGATAGCATAACTCAATTGGATTTTTTATTCGAGAATGATTTTAGTGACTGGCCCCCTGAGGAGTATGAAGAGACCTCCATTCCAGATTCATTGATAAACATTCAAATGCAAGCATTGAATGAGTTAACACCAATGGATTTTTTATATACCAAGGATGTTGGAAGCTTTATTAATTTGTACTCAGCCAGGAAGAGAAGACTGACCGAAAAAACAATGGGACTTGCGGATCTCTATTTTCCCATATTTGAAGAAATGTTGGATCGATACGATATCCCAATGGAATTAAAATACCTTCCAATCGTTGAGTCAGGAATGAATCCTAAAGCACGATCAAGAGTTGGAGCTACAGGCTTGTGGCAGTTTATGTATAGGACGGGAAAGAGCTATGGCCTGCAAGTTAATTCATATGTAGATGAACGTAAAGACCCTTATTTGGCGACAGAAGCGGCATGCAGGTATTTAAAATTCTTGCATCATATTTATGATGATTGGAGTTTAGCTTTAGCTGCATATAATGCCGGTCCTGGAAATGTAAATAAGGCTATTCGCCGTTCAGGAGGAAAGAAAAGTTATTGGGAAATTAGAAGGTATTTGCCAAGAGAAACCCGAAGCTATGTTCCTGCTTTTATAGCAGTAAATTATGTATTTGCTTATCCGGAAGATTATAATTTAGTAAAGAATCCTGTTAAAATTGAATACTCTTATACAGATACGGTTCATGTAAATCAGCGGGTAGTATTTGAATATTTAAGTGCTTATACAGGGGTAGATAAAGATATGTTGGGCTTTCTTAATCCGATGTTTCGCCGGCAAGTGATACCAAAAAGCACTGAAGAACCCTATGCTATTGTATTGCCAAAAGAAAGGATACCTGTTTTTATAATCAATGCTGATAGTATTTATGTAAAAAGTGCTATTGAAAATCCGGAACTGGAAGTCCCTGAACAAAACCAAAATATGGTTTCTTATAAGGTCAGAAGCGGTGATGTTTTAGGTACGATCGCTAATCGATATGGAGTAAGGGTGAGTGACATTCAAGAATGGAATAACTTAAGAGGGACGAGGATCAATGTGGGCCAAAAGCTAATCATTTACACATCAAGACCTTAGTGTTAATCTTACGATACGTGTTTTCTCTTCACCTAATTTGACGATATTTGTTTTATAATGGCAAAAAAGAACGTAGAAAGTCAAGATCAAAAAGGGAAGGGTAAGTTTATTCATCGCTTACGTAATAAGTATCGTTTAGTAGTCATTAATGAAACCACTTTTGATGAACGTTTTTCCTATCGTTTATCGCCTCTCAATTTGATTTCAACTTTTGGGATCACCCTCTTATTAATTAGTAGTTTAACCATACTTATTATTATTTATACGCCGCTTAAAGAATGGATTCCGGGCTACCCTAGTAATGAGATCAGGAAACAATCTTATCATGCTGCAACAATGGCCGACTCACTTGCGGTAGTTGTTAGTCAGCATAGAAGATATAATGATAACCTTGTTCTTATATTGAAAGGCGAAATGCCGGCAGACTCCTTTTTAGTGGACAGCGGGCTAGGTTATACCTACGAAAACATTCAATTTACCCGTTCTCCTGAAGATTCAATATTACGAGACAGGTTTGAAAAAGAGGAGAAATATAATATTGTATTAACGCCTGGAATAAATAGTAAACGCCTGAAAGAAACGGTATTATTTTTCCCTCCGGTAAGAGGCCAGATCTCAGGACATTTTGATTCCGAGATCGATCATTTGGGTGTTGACATTACAGCTGATAAAAATGAACCCATTCTTGCCACTTTAGATGGAACCGTAATTTTATCATCGTGGACTACCGAAGCGGGATACATCATTCAGATAATGCATAAGAATAACCTGGTTTCGGTATATAAACATAACTCGGTATTGCTTCATAAAATTGGAGATGTTGTTACAGCGGGTGAGGCAATCGCAATTATTGGAAATACGGGAGAGATCACTACAGGACCCCATCTTCATTTTGAAATATGGCACGAAGGTGTTGCGGTCAATCCTGAAGAGTTTATTACTTTTTAATTTAGTTGATGGGACTTAAATCCAAATTGAGTGTACTTTTTGCACGGTATATTGTATCGAAACAAAAAGTATGGATGAATAATCCCATAGCAACTGCCCAATCAGATTTTAATAAACTTATCGTAAAGGGGAAAAAAACTGCTTTTGGAAGTGATCATAACTTTGATGAGATACAAAACTATGATGATTTTAAAAAAAGGGTTCCTATTAGAGATTATGAAGGCTTAAAACCTTACATAGAAAGAGTACTTGACGGAGAAAAAGATGTTCTTTGGCCTGGTTTACCGATCTACTTTTGTAAAACCAGTGGGACAACTAGTGGGAGTAAATACATTCCTCTTACTAAGGATTCGATGCCCAATCATATTCACTCGGCTCGTAATGCTTTACTCCACTATATTGTTGATTCAGGGAATAGCAATTTTGTTGATGGTAAAATGATTTTTTTACAAGGGAGTCCGATCTTAAATAAAAAAGGAAAAATACCAATGGGTCGTTTATCTGGTATTGTCGCTAATTATGTTCCGAACTACCTACAAAATAATCGTATGCCAAGTTATAATACCAACTGCATTGAGGATTGGGAGGGAAAGGTAGATAAGATAGTAGATGAAACACTTTTTGAAGACATGCGATTGATCTCCGGAATACCTAGTTGGGTTCAAATGTATTTCGAAAAACTGATACAGTCGTCGGGTAGATCAAGCATCAAAGAGATCTTTCCTAAATTCTCACTGTTTGTATATGGAGGAGTAAATTATGAACCCTATCGCGAACATTTTGAAAAATTAATTGGAGATAGTATTGACAGTATTGAACTATTTCCCGCTTCTGAAGGATTTATTGCCTACCAGGATAAGCAGGATGAAAAAGGGCTTCTTTTGGTGCTTAATTCCGGGATCTTTTATGAATTTATTGTTGTCGAGAGTTACCATGATGAAGAACCCATAAGGATCTCACTGAAAGATGTTGAATTAGGAGTTAACTATGTATTGATCATCAATAGCAATGCCGGATTATGGGGGTATAATATTGGGGATACCATTATGTTCGTATCGCTACTACCATACCGAATTATTGTAACTGGAAGGATAAAGCATTTTATATCCTCCTTCGGTGAGCACGTGATCGCAAAAGAAGTGGAAGTGGCCATGAGTAAAGCAGTAAAACAATATGGCATACAGGTAATTGAATTTACAGTAGCAGCTCAGGTTAACCCTGAAGAGGGCTTACCTTACCATGAATGGTTTGTTGAGTTTGCAAGCGAACCAGAAGATATGACGGCCTTTAAAAAAACCATTGATAAAGAGTTACAAACTCAAAATTCTTATTATTACGATCTTATTCAAGGGAATATTCTTCAGGAATTAGTAATTAGTAGTGTCAAAAAGGAAGGATTTAATGGATATATGAAATCGATCGGTAAATTAGGTGGTCAGAATAAAGTCCCACGTTTATCGAACGATAGAAAGATTGCAGATGGATTACAAAAATTTTTAAAATAGTTTGAAAAAGAGAATCGCAATAGTAGGATCAACCGGATCCATTGGAACCCAAGCACTAGATGTTGTTTCGGCTCATCCTGACCAATTTGAAGTTACCGTTTTGATTGCTGGTAATAATGTTACTTTACTTAAAGAACAAGCGCTAAAATTCAAGCCGGATAGCGTCGTTATCGCAAATGAAGATCATTATAAGGAATTAAATGACGCATTATTTTCTGAAGGGATAAAAGTATATGCCGGAAACGAAGCTATAGAACAAATAATGAGTCATGGCGATGTTGATATTGTGCTCACAGCAACGGTTGGGTTTTCAGGATTAAAGCCAACACTTGCTGCGATCGAAGCTGGAAAAACGATCGCTTTAGCCAATAAGGAAACGATGGTAGTTGCCGGTGATCTCGTAACGAAAAGAGCAAGGGCAAAAGGGGTGAATATTCTTCCCGTAGATTCAGAACATTCAGCAATTTTTCAATCCTGGACGGGTGAATTTGATAATCCATTAGAAAAAATATATCTCACTGCTTCCGGAGGACCTTTTCGAGGGAGAACACGTGCAGAAATGGAAAAAGTAACGCGCGCTCAAGCATTGAAACATCCAAATTGGGATATGGGAGCAAAAATCACTATCGACTCTGCTTCAATGATGAACAAAGGATTAGAGGTGATTGAGGCCTATTGGTTATTTGGATTGAAAAAAGAGCAGATAGATGTGATCGTTCACCCTCAGTCGATCATTCATTCCATTATTCAGTTTCACGATGGATCGATGAAAGCACAAATGGGATTGCCTGATATGAAATTGCCTATTCAGTATGCAATGGCTTACCCGAAACGACTTAAAAATGATTTTAAGCGCTTCAACTTCTTGGATTACCCCTCATTAACATTCGAAAAACCAGATCTTGAAGTGTTTAGAAACCTTCAATTGGCCTACGATGCAATGGATAAAGGGGGCAATATGGCATGTATTCTTAATGCCTCGAATGAAGTGGTGGTAGATGCTTTTTTGAAAGATAAAATAGGTTTTTTAGCAATGTCGGACGCAATAGAAAAGGTAATGTCATCAGCATCTTTTATTAAGAACCCTGGTTTAGAAGATTATTTAGAGAGTGATAAAGAAGCAAGAAGGTTAACAGAAGAGTTGATCTATTAACCGTGGATAAAATCCACGGTATGAAATCCATGGTATAAATCCCATGGTTTAAAAGCTATAATACCTATTCCAAATTGTCGTAGAGAGACCTACAAATACCTGAGTAGAAAAAGCACTTGCTCCTTTATAATTTTCGTTTCTTAATTGTAATCCACCAATTAGTTTCAGGCGATTTTCTGATGATAGTAAGTAGCTGTATTGCAGTTGATATAAAAACACCTTACGTTGATCACCCTGACCGATATAATTGCCATATACATTCGTTGGATTAGTATAGGCTTTAAATATATCTCCACCCATGTTCTCTCCGTCAGGGTCTTCGCCTTTTAAATAGGCGATGATCCTGTTTTCAATTCTCCCTCTTTTTCCTATTTGGAAATTGAACTCTACGATTCCTTCATAAAAATTAGCACCTAAAGGATGAGCAATAGCCTCACCTAAGTGAGCGTAATTTTGTTTTGGACTTCCATGAGAAAAGGTGAAAGGCCGTGCTAAGTTAAACTCAAAACGCAAGAAAGTTTTTGCTAATGAAAAGGGTTCAAAAACTTTTAAGCCCAATTGTATGGCGTATTTATTTGCCCACCACCCATCTCCGGAAGTCATTTCGCGTAATAGAAATTCATCGAGTAAAAATTGAGTATAAATGGTCCAGCGTTTCTTTATTTTAACGCTAAGGTCAAAGCCTAATAAGGAATTATCCGCTGAGCCAATAGAATATTCAACCGGTCTGTAAAACTGAATAGGGTTAGCATAATGAGCATCGAATCCCCTATAGTAAGTGCTATCGGAAGCTTGCCAAACGATAGATTCAAAGAAGCCTACATGCAACCAGGGTGTTGCATTCCAACTTAGATAATGCCTTGCTGTATATTTTCCTGCTTGTTGCCAATCAGGACCAGTGTTTGGAGCTAAATGTGTTAAAGATGAATAGGTAGCTGAGAAGTTTAAGTGCCAGATATTGAGGTTCAATCTTCCAAATGGATTATTGGAGGCAATATCTGACACAAAGAATGACCGGTAACCATCACCGATAAAGTGTTTTCCAAGGCCTCCTTCAATACGTAGAAAGTCAAAAGGGCGATAAGAAAGTAAAGCATCGATCCGAGTGAAATTATAGCCTAATTCTCCGGGATATGCCCTGCCCATTCCGGGAACTACACCATGAGATTCAGTGAAATTTGAAACGTAATTGGGATAAGTACTGTCTTCAAAATAAGCGCTTAGAGAAAAGTATAACTTGCTGCCAAAATGAGATTTCAATGCGAGCCCAAGACCTACTTGACCAAGAGCAGAAGAAGAGTCATTAGAAGAAAATCCACCGCTAATATTGACTAATGGAAAGAGGTTGATCGAACTCTTATCCCATTCTTTTATTAGACCAATATCCCATATTCCCTCACCGTAAAGATTGGTTTTTATGGAATCTTCTATTACATAGGCTTTAACAGTCGAATGAAAGCCTTGGTTATGATTGAAAGTAAAGTGATGTTCCGTTTTCTCGTTGATTTCATTTTCAAGCCAAAGAGATTCTTGTCCGAAAGAATGGGATGTAATTAAGATACTATATAGAAAAAGTAGCCTAGCTATTTTTCGCATCCTTCTTTTTAATTTTCATTAATAAAAAAATCAGAAAGAAATCAAATATCAGTAGTAGGACTAAGGAGAGGTTGGGTTCCAGACCATTTGTCAATAGTAACATAGCCACCATTAACAGACTGTAGATCGAGATGAAAAGCACGATCTGCTTGTGATTCATCCCATTTAACAACATTTTATGATGAATATGGTTCTTATCTGCTTTCAAAGGCGATTGTCCCTTTAATGCGCGTAAGGTAAATACACGAATTGTATCTGTTAAAGGGTAAGCTAATAAGGTCATGGCTACCAAAGGGGTTCTGATTTGATCAAAGGGGTATATCATTTGACTATTGTCTTTGCTTATCAGCCAAATGGCAAGTAGGGATACGATTACTCCAATGGTCATAGAACCTGAATCACCCATAAAAATCTTAGCTGGAGAGAAATTAAAGAATAAAAACCCCAATAATGCACCAGCGAGTACAGCTGATAATAAAACCAATGTTTGGTTTCCTAGCAAGTAAAACCAGACAGCGAAAAAGATGGCGATAATAAGCCCTTGTGAGGCAGCCAATCCATCTACTCCATCAATTAAATTGAAGGCATTCACAATAACGATATAAACGAAAAAAGAGAGGAGAATACTTGCCCAATAAGGGACCTCATATAAGCCTAATAAACCATCAAAGTTTGTAATTCGAAAATCTCCCATAATGACAAGGATAAACCCCACAAGTGTTAAGGCTAATAGCTTTTTCATTGGAGAAACTCCTATGATGTCATCTTTCACACCGATAAAAAATAAGATGATAAGTGAGGCTGATAAGTACTTTAGATCAAGAGATTGCTCCAGTAGTGTTTCGTAGCTGATAGCAGGGTTTGTAGGCAGCCATAATGAAAAGGCAAATAAGATGGAGGCAAAAATGATGATCCCTCCAATGGTTGGAACTCTTCGATTATGGAGTTTACGATCTTCTCCCGGAACATCAACTAATTGCTTAAGCTTTGCCACTTTTATTAATGATGGTGTGGTGACCAGTACGACAAAAAATGAAGTTAAAAATCCTATAATTATTTCTTTCACGGCGTTTGGGTTTAGAAGTCTCTGTATTCGTTATATAAGCTAGTTCTGAATGTTAGGTAAAGGTAATCGGTTTTGCCAAAAATGTTATCATAGTCACTTCTTCGCATCGTATACCCTAGTCCGATATTCATATTTGTTTTTGGATTAAGTAAGAAATAGACTTCAGTATTTAAAATGTACGATAATGGAGGGAAATCTGGATTTGGAGCAAGGGTTAGTTCGGTATCAATAAATCCCCATAATTGTGCATCTGATACTACTCTTTCGGCAAAGTTAAATGCACCCTTAAAGTGTATTTTTTTATAATGATACATAAGTTGAACATATAATTCACTAAACCCAGAACCTAAAGTATGTGCCAATGGTTGCGAATAATGACTAAATGAATTGGATATACTTTTTCCAAAGCTACTCGTACTTGTCGCCAATGAATATTCAATAGTGAAGTCAAGGTTTGGCAACACATCCCATAATGAGAGTCCAATCAAACTTGATACCTCTTCCCATCCGTTTGGGTTTGTAGCCGCCTCAAAATAGACTCTCCCATTTTTCCATATTTCCCAAGAAAAATTCATTCCAATCTTATTAATGTAATTCTTATTATTTATCAATGGATTGACCAATAGAATAGGGTTAAGGGCATCTAAATAGAAGTTTTTTACGCTGTCTTGTGCTGCAATTGGAAGGATGGTCCCACTAAATAAACCCACAGTTATTTTCCTATTCGGCATATAGCTCAGATAATGAAAAGCCCCCATTTTTCGTTCGAATAATGACTCCGGTGTTTCTCCTTTTGGTAAACGGATGAGGTCTTGAAGCACAGCATAGTTTAAAGTGTACTTGAGTTTTCGATTGGCAAATAGCAAGTCAATTTTAAGATGTGGATAGTTAAAAGCATTATCAGATAAAAGAACAGAGCGATATCCAAATCCTAAAAAGTCTTTGTCGTTTCCAAGCTTAATACGTAAAAAAGATGTGGCCTCCCAAGTTATAGAAGCGCTAGCCATAGAATAATCGAAATCTTGATTTTTAAAATCTTTTACTCTCCCCATTCCTGGTACAACTCCATTATTTTCTACAAATGTGTTGATGTATGACGGAAATCGAGCTTGATTCTCCAGAAAGGAGGTACTAAATGAAATGTTTTTTCCCAAGAGCCCTTCTATCTTTATTCCACGGGTATTTTGATAAAGCATAGTTGAAGAGCTATCCACCAGGTCAATTCCACCAGAAAAATTAAATATGGGATCTATGGTCAGATAAAGATTCTTCTTATCCAGAATAATGAAGTTTTCCTCAAATAACTTTCTACCTAGCCAATTCCGCTGACTAGTTGTATCACGAGCTAAAAAAGGAGTGTTTTGTGTTGATGAAAGGTCATTGCTGAACAAACTTGCATAACTCAAATGAATTGAATCTTGATTAATTGCCGCTTGATGATAGAAGTCTGACCGTAGTGAATGGAGCAATGGCAACTCTACAATTTGTGCTTGTCCGCTTAAAAACAGAACGAACCCAAAGAGTAAGCCAAATGCTTTTTTCATAATGAATTTTTAACATTCTCGTATACGCTTTCTATACCTTCTTTTAGTTCAATTTCATGTTTCCAACCTAAATTATGAAGGCGAGATACATCCATTAATTTACGTGGAGTTCCATCAGGTTTTGAAGCGTCAAAATCAAGAGTCCCTTCAAAACCTATGATGTTTTTGATCATTAGTGCCAGCTCTTTAATCGATAGATCTTCACCGGTGCCAATATTTAAAAATATCTTTTCATCATAATTATTCATTAAGTACATGCATGCTTTCGCAAGGTCGTCGACATGTAAAAACTCTCTTTTCGGTGAACCACTTCCCCAAATACTCACGGAAGCAAGACCTTTTTCTTTTGCTTCATGAAACTTACGTAAAAGCGCAGGAAGAACGTGTGAATTTTTAAGATCATAGTTGTCGTTTGGCCCATAAAGATTCGTTGGCATTACTGAAATAAAATTACATCCGTATTGATCTCGGTAAGCTTCACACATTTTTATCCCCGCTATTTTAGCAATAGCATAGGGCTCATTGGTTTCCTCGAGTAAACCGGTTAAAAGGTAATCCTCTTTTAAGGGCTGCGCTGCTAATTTCGGATAAATACAGCTTGAACCCAGGAACATCAACTTTTTAACCTTATTCAAATAGGCACTATGAATAATATTATTTTGAATCAGAATATTTATGTGAATGAAGTCTGCGCGGTAAGTGTTGTTTGCGACTATACCACCCACTTTAGCGGCAGCAAGAAAGACGTAATCAGGTTTTTCTTCTTCAAAAAAACGTTCAACATCAGCTTGTCGTGTAAGGTCTAGTTCGGAAGAAGTGCGTGTAATGAGATTAGTATATCCTTCTTTTTCCAGCTGTCTAAGAATGGCAGAACCTACCATTCCACGGTGACCAGCAATGTAAATTTTATCTGACGTATTCATTTATTCGTGGTAATCATAGGTTTGATGTCCTCCCTTCTTCAGGTACTGGTCTTTTTGAAATAATTCGATATCCGCTTCAACCATTTCCTTAACAAGCATATCAAGATCGTACTTGTGCTTCCACCCCATTTTTTCTTTTGCCATTTTGGGATCTCCAACCAATAGATCTACTTCCGTTGGACGGAAATAACGTTTATCAACTTCTATAAGAGTATCACCATTTGACTTATTAAACCCTTTTTCATCCACTCCTTTTCCTTTCCATTCGAGTTCGATACCAATATTTTTAAAAGCCAGTTCTGCAAAATGACGAACAGAATGGGTCACTCCGGTAGCCAACACATAATCTTCTGCTTTCTCTTGTTGGAGCATCAACCACATTCCTTCTACAAAATCTTTAGCATGTCCCCAGTCTCTTTGCGAGTCTAGATTTCCTAGCCAAAGTTGTTTTTGCAATCCTAGTTTTATTTTAGCTGCAGCACGGGTGATCTTTCGGGTAACAAAAGTTTCACCTCTCAGCGGACTTTCATGATTAAATAAGATACCATTGCATGCATACATTCCATAAGACTCCCGGTAATTTTTAGTGATCCAGAAGGCATAGAGTTTAGCTACAGCATACGGACTTCTTGGGTAAAATGGAGTCGTTTCCGTTTGAGGGATCTCATGAACCTTTCCATATAATTCCGAAGTGGAAGCTTGATAATACTTTACCTTTTTTTCCATACCCAAAACGCGTACTGCTTCTAAAAGACGTAGCGCACCCATTGCATCTGAGTTGGCTGTATATTCAGGCATTTCAAAAGAAACCTGAACATGTGACTGAGCTGCAAGATTATAGATCTCATCAGGTTTTACGTTTTGAATGATTCGAATAAGGTTTGAAGAATCTGTCATGTCTCCATAATGAAGAAAGAAGCGAACATTTTTTTCATGTTGATCCTGATATAGGTGATCGATCCTATCGGTATTAAACAAGGAAGATCTTCTTTTTATCCCGTGTACAACATAGCCTTTTTTCAAAAGAAATTCAGCTAAATAGGCGCCATCCTGCCCCGTTATCCCTGTAATTAATGCGATTTTGCTCATGTAGTTGTTTTAATGAATACAAAACTAAAAAAACGAAGATGGATAGCGGTATGTTGAGGTGTTTTTTATACAAGGGTATTATGCATAAGAGTTAATAAAATATATAAAAGTTAGCGCATTTACCCTTCCAGGGTTTGAAGCCCTGAAATGGTTGATGCGTCAGTGAATTGGGTTATTAGAACCAGAATATTACTTTAAGTTCCGAAGGAGTTCAATCAGTTTAACCATGGACTCCAGGCCGTGGTTTTAGACAGTATTAAGGTTGTTTGTTTGGCGGTGTTATTGCCTTTATTGCAATAACTGTGACAAACATTATCTGCTTTAAAAGAAAGTTAACTCATAACGTATACTCTATGCTGATCCGTCTCTTATTTTTGCTTTCATAGGCTAATACAAGACTTTAAGTATAATTACACGGTTGAAGTTAGCATTCGATTTTTGCAAAATCGCGTTCGGAGCTGTCGCGTTCGGAGCTGTCGCGTTCGGAGCTGTCGCTCCTCATCCGAGGGACCTAACAAAAAAAACCAATCCTATTATTTATTTTAGATAGTTTTAGCTGTTAGTTGGGAACAGACGGATTACTCGTACCCGCAAACCATGCGCTTGAAGCCCTCGTGAACTCGCCGAAAAGGCTCGTTTCGAACCTGCGGTTCTCATCCTGTGAACCTATAAAACACAAAAGACCGACTCTGATGAGTCGGTCTTTTGTGTTTGGAGGTCACGGACGGATTCGAACCGCCGTAAAAGGTGTTGCAGACCTCTGCCTAGCCACTCGGCCACGTGACCTTAATTTCGCGCTAAAATAGTCATTTCATAAAATCCACAAACATTTTAGGCTTCAATTATTATTGCAACATTATCTACATCCCCATTTATTGGAGGTGCTATCTTCGTTATCTTTACCCGAATCTTCTCACACTGAGTAAATTCGGACTTTAATGCAGTATGTATTCTCCACCCTGCATGCTCAATGAGTTTCGATCGTTTGAGCATCTGCTCAACAACAATTTTATTTACACTTACATAATCTACGGTGTCATGCAGACTATCATTTTCTGCGGCAAAGGAAAAATCAAGCCAAAGATGTACATCAACAATGTACTCACCTCCAATTAAGCCTTCTTCTTCCATGCAACCATGGTTGGCATAAAGCTTAATTTTATTTACCTCGATCTTATGCATTAGCAATTTTGCTTAAACCACTATTAATTCTTGAAATTACTTCATCCTTTCCTAATAATTCACATATTTCAAACATAGAAGGACCCATTCCCTGACCAGTAACCAATAACCTAAAATTAGGCAATACAGCTCCAAAACCCAATTCTTTTTCTTCTAAGAATGATTTGAATTTTACTTCTATCGTTTCAGCATTAAAGGTCTCAATATTCAATAATATATCTTTTAGGTCCTGCATAATAGCCGGTGTATGCTCCTTCCATTTTTTTCGTAAGGTCTTTTCATCGTATTCGGTGGGTGCCTTAAATAGATACATTCCATTCAACATATCCTTCACGAAAGTAACTCGCTCTTTCATCAGACCACATACCTTACTTACGTAGTCGATCGATTTCTCAATACCTTCTTCTTTAAGGATAGGCATAAACAATGCTGCTAATTCATCATTAGACGTACTACGCAAATACTGTTCTTGAAACCACTTAGTTTTATCTGGATCAAATTTTGCTCCCGCTTTATTGACTCTTTCTATTGTAAAAGCCTCCACTAGTTCTTTTAAATCGAAAAGCTCCCGGTTATCACCAGGATTCCACCCTAATAAGGCAAGCATATTAATAAAGGCATCCTTAAAATAGCCTTGTTCTTTATATCCCGCCGAAACATTTCCACTTTCCGGATCAGTCCAGTTTAGAGGAAAAACAGGAAATCCTAACCTATCGCCATCTCTCTTACTTAATTTCCCATTACCATCCGGTTTTAGAATAAGGGGAAGGTGTGCAAATTCTGGTCTGCTCTCTTCCCAACCAAATGCTCTATATAATAAAACATGTGTTGGAGCAGAAGGTAACCACTCTTCACCGCGAATAACATGCGTGATCTTCATTAAGTGATCATCCACCACATTCGCAAGGTGGTATGTCGGCATTCCATCCGACTTAAATAAAACCTTATCATCGATATTCGAAGAATGTACTACAACCAATCCACGGATTAGATCATGGAATCGAATTTCTTCATTTTCTGGAACATTTAAACGAATAACATAAGGTACGCCATTATCAAGGTTAGCTTGAACTTCTTCTGCTGATAAAGTCAATGAATTTTTCATTCCCGTACGTGAAACAGCATCATATTGAAGACCAGGAACACCTGCTTGTTTTAGTCGTTCACGCATTTCTACCAATTCATCAGGCGTGTCAAAAGCATAATATGCATTGCCTGATTCAATAAGCTGATTAGCGTATTTCGAGTATATTTCTTTACGCTCTGATTGTCGATAAGGACCATATTCTCCACCCCCGCCTTCCTGCGAGGCAGGAATTCCAAATCCTTCATCCGGCGAAATGCCGCACCATTTTAACGATTCAAGAATATATTCTTCAGCTCCTTCAACATAACGATTTTGATCCGTATCTTCAATTCGTAGAACGAAATCACCTCCATTTATCTTTGAAAATAAATAACAATAAAGGGCTGTTCTTACTCCTCCCATATGTAATGGTCCGGTTGGACTAGGAGCAAATCTGGTTCTTACTTTATTCATGAATCTAAATTGTATTATTTATTATTAAAAGCCGACATCGTTAATTCGGGTCCAATACTTACAAAAGACCGAATAATTTCAACGCTTTTTTCAATTCGTTCGTCTAGTCTGTTCTCTTCTTCTTCCGACCAATCGCTCAAGACATAATCAACCTGACGACCCCGTTGAAAATCATCCCCTACGCCAAAACGTAAGCGAGAGTATTGATTATTACCCAGAATTAATTGAATGTGTTTTAGGCCATTATGACCACCATCACTACCTTTCATTTTCACTCTTAATGTTCCAAAAGGTAAGGCAAGGTCATCGGTAATGATGAGTACATTTTCTTTTTTGATCTTCTCCATCTGCATCCAATAACTGACAGCCTTTCCCGAAAGATTCATGTATGTTGTAGGTTTTATGCATACCAAGGTCCTGCCCTTAAAACGGGTAGTTCCTTTAAATGCATAGCGAGCCGAATCAAATGAAAAATTGGATGCCCCGGCAAGAGCATCCAATATTTTAAAGCCAATATTATGGCGTGTATTTCTGTATTCAGGCCCTATATTTCCTAATCCTACGATTAAATATTTCATAAGAATACGTTATATGGAACTCAATGTCCTGATAAGAAAAGACTGATTTAAGAATCAGCTCCCTCTTCAGGTTTTCCTTCTCCTTCAGCAGCTCCTTCTGCTCCTTCAGCTCCTTCTTCACCTTCTTCACCCTCTTCTTCATCATCAAGTGCACCACGAGCAGTTTTAACACCACAAATTACAGAGTTAGCCGATTCAAGAATAGTTAAACCAGGAATGCTTACTTCAGAAACGCGGATGTTTTTACCAATTTTTAATTCTGTAATATCAATCTCGATCGCTTCTGGAAAAGCGGAAGGAAGACCTTTTATCGTTAATGTACGGTAAACAGTTTGTAATCTACCACCGTTTCTAACCCCTAAGGCATTACCTAAAAGACGAATAGGAAGATTAATCTTAACTTCTTTTTTCTCATCCAATTCAATAAAGTCGACGTGAATAATTTTGTCGCTTACCGGATGAAACTGACAATCTTTAACAATTGCCATGATCTTATTACCATCAAGGTCTAATTCGATCTGAAATACTTCAGGTGTATAAACTATCTTGTTGATATCACCAATTTTCACTGAGAAATGAATTTGTTTTTCACCACCATATATTACACATGGAACTGAACCTGCATTTCTAAGCGCTTTGGTATCTTTTTTCCCTACGTTCTCTCTTGGAGAACCGCTCATTGATACTTTTTTCATTTGTTTGTTTTTAATTTTAAATGGAATTTGCCAAAATTACTTCATTCTGACTCCTTACATTATTAATTTATTTTCTATGCTATAAAATGACTACTTATTGAGTCATGATTTTTTACTCGTCTGATAACATCTCCAAACAATTCAGCAACTGAAAGGACTTTAATCTTCTTGCATTCTTTTTTTAATGGAATTGTATCAGTAATTATTAATTCTTTAAGGTGTGAGTTTTCAATTCTATCGAATGCCGGCCCTGAAAGCACACCATGAGTACAAATAGCTCGTACTGATTTGGCCCCTTTTCCCATCATCATTTCCGCCGCTTTTGTCAGCGTACCCGCAGTATCAATAATATCGTCAATCAATACCACGTCTTTACCTTCAACATCACCAATAACCGTCATATTTTCAATCTGGTTAGCCACTTTTCGTTGCTTATAACAAATAGCCATATCAACCTTAAGGAATTTAGAATAAGCATTTGCTCTCTTTGTTCCACCAGTATCCGGAGCAGCAATTAGAAGGTCTTTTAGATCCAAACTTTCTAAGTAAGGAAGGAAAATAGTTGAAGCGTATAAATGATCAACAGGAACTTCAAAAAATCCCTGAATCTGATCTGCATGCAGGTCCATCGTCATTACTCGATCTACACCAGCTGCTGTAAGTAAATTTGCTACTAATTTAGCCCCAATAGCAACACGTGGTCGGTCTTTACGGTCTTGTCGTGCAAAACCAAAGTAAGGCATAACCGCTATAATACGATGAGCTGAAGCACGCTTCGCCGCATCGATCATCAGTAATAACTCAAATAAATTATCACTTGGAGGCATGGTAGACTGAATGATAAAAACATCTTGTCCACGTACAGATTCTTCAAAAGAAACGGTGAATTCACCGTCGCTGAATCGCGTTAATTTTTTCTCACCAAGCTTAGTTCCATAAGCTTTGGCAATTTCTTCAGCTAATACTTCAGAACCACTTCCTGCAAATATTCGTACTTGACTTACCACTTTCTTTTGAATTTAGGGCCGCAAAGATATTGATAATCAAATAGAAAAACAACATTTATATAGGGCATTTATTTATTCAATAACACGCAGTAAATTAATGACTTAATTAAGTTTAAATATATCAAAACACCAAGCATATAAAATCGAGAGTATTTATCCTATATCCCTTGATTCTAAGCTCAAAAATCGGATATTTGTTTTTGTCTCATTTCTTTAATCTATTTTCGACTATGGATCAACTATTAATCGTTTTTGGAGCATTAATATTTATCGCACTTATCGTTGTGCTTATCATGATGGTTCGAATAAAGAAAAACACAGGAGTTGATTCAGCTTCTGGTCTTGCAGGTATTCAGAAAGAACTTGAATTAACCAAGAATTCATTGAGTGAAACGGAAGGAAGATTGAATGAGAAAGAAGCTTTGTTAAGAACAGTTGAAAATAATTTTACTCGAGCTAAATCGGATCATGAACATGCGCTTAAGAATTTGGAGAAGGAACAAGCTGAAACAAGTTTGTTGAATGAAGAGATAAAGAAATATATTGGTGAGGTCAACTTCCAAAAGGAGGAAAAAAGCAAACTATCTGCGCAGTTAAAGGCACAGGAAGAACGAATCTCTACGCAAAAGAAAGAGGTGGAAGATATCCAAAAGCGATTTAATGATCAGTTTGAAATATTAGCGAATAAGATTCTTGAAGAAAAGACGAAGAAGTTTACAGAGGTAAACAGAGAACGTTTAGATCAGATTTTGAAGCCATTAAGTGAGAATTTAAAAGATTTCGAAAAGGTGGTGAGAGATGCTTATGTTGCTGAAGGAAAAGAAAGGCATAGTTTGGGAGAGGAAGTGAAGAAACTTATGGAATTAAACCAAACGATAAGTCAGGAAACGAAAGACCTTACCGAAGCGCTAAAAGGATCTTCTAAACAGCAAGGCGATTGGGGAGAGATGGTGCTTGAACGTATTTTAGAGCAATCAGGATTGACTGAAGGGCGTGAGTATTTTGTTCAGGAAAGTCTGCGGGACGAAGCAGGAGTGACGATAAAAAATGAGGAGGGTAAAATTATGCGTCCCGATGTTATCGTTCAATATCCCGATAAAAGAAAAGTCATTATCGACTCTAAAGTTTCATTAACAGCCTATGTGGAGTTTACTTCCTCCAGCAATGATGAGGAACGGGAAAGAGCATTAAAAAGACATTTGTTATCTATAAATAAGCACATTGATGAATTGAGTGCCAAATCTTATCCAGAATACGGTTCTGATCTCGATTTTGTGATGATGTTTGTTCCTACAGAAGGTGCTTATATTGCTGCAATGCAAGGAAATCCTAATTTGTGGAATGAAGCATACAAGAAGAATGTTTTACTTATTAGTCCAACCAACTTAATTGCAGCGATGCGTATTATTATGGATATGTGGGACAGAGATAAGCAAAGTAAGAATGCAGAGAAAATCGCTGATCGTGGAGGTAAATTGTACGAAAAATTTGTTGGTTACCTTCAAACAATGGATGACCTTGGAAACTCAATAAAAAAATCGCAGGCGAGTTATGAAAAGGCTGTAAGTCAGTTGTCAGAAGGGCGCGGGAATCTTGTCAATCAAGCACAACAACTTGAAAAACTGGGGATTAAATACAACAAGTCGAAACAAATACCACGCGATTTTGTAAATGATGTGGATGATTCTGCGACTTTATTGAATGAATAACGTAAACCCTTCATTTTGACCGACTGTCATAAAATTGATAAACTCTTTTAAATTTACACGTTAATTTGCTGAGAAGTTAGAGAGAATGAAATACACCGATAGGAAAAAACAGAACAAATACGATAAAGCCTATATGAGAATGGCTATGGAATGGGCAAAGTTGTCGCATTGCAATCGTAAGCAAGTGGGCGCCCTTATTATTAAGGATGGGATGATCATTTCTGACGGATATAACGGGACTCCTACCGGCTATGAAAATCAGTGTGAAGACGAGGAAGGTATTACAAAATGGTATGTTTTGCATGCAGAAGCAAATGCCTTAATGAAATTAGCGAGAAGCGGAAATCATTCGAAAGGAGCTACTTTATATATTACCATGTCTCCTTGTAAAGAGTGTTCAAAATTAATACACCAGGCGGGAATTTCTCGAATAGTGTATAACAATAAGTATAAAGAAGCTGCAGGATTAGATTTCCTTGAAGAATGTGGATTGGAAATTACGAAATTAGATGACCCTTATTTATTGAAAGATGACGAAGAATAAAACATCATCAAATCCCTTTTACCCGATTATCATTGCCTTATTGGCGATCATTTCGGTGTTTACATGGGGTATATATCAGAAATTGAGTGATCAACCTATAGGTTTTTCAACTATTAATAAGAAATCTTCTACACAGAAGCTTTCTCAATTGATAACCTACATCGATGAGTATTATGTTGATACCATTCAAAAAGAACATCTTATTGATGAGACCATTCAGCAGGTTCTGCAAGACCTGGATCCTCATTCTTATTACATTAGTAAAGAAGAAATGAGAAGAATGAATGAACCGCTAGAAGGAAATTTTGAAGGAATTGGAGTGGAGTTCAGGATCATTCGTGACACCCTGGTTGTTATTAATGTTGTAGCTGATGGCCCATCGGCAAAAGCGGGCTTAATGTCTGGAGATAGAGTACTGATAGTTGATTCGATGAATATTGCCGGGATCGGACTTACAAATGATGATGTTTTTTCTAAGCTTAGGGGAGAAAAAGGAAGTAAAGTTATTGTAAAAGTGATGCGTAATGTCGATGAGGAGATGCTTGATTTCACAATAACACGTGATAAAATCCCCATATATAGCCTTTCAAGCTCATATATGTTAAATGAAACTACCGGTTACGTTAAATTGATTCGATTTTCAAAAACGACGAGCGATGAATTCAATTCGGCAAGTAAAGAATTACTTGAAAATGGAATGAAAAACCTTGTTTTGGATTTAAGAGGAAATGGTGGAGGTTATCTCAATGCTGCCATTGCAGTTTGCGACGAGTTTCTTGGAAAGAATAGATTAGTTGTCTATACAGAAGGTAAATCGCAAGCTAGAAAAGATCATTTTGCCACGTCTAATGGTGAATTAGAAGAAGTAAATGTTATAATTATAATTGATCAAAATTCGGCCTCTGCGAGTGAGATCGTTGCCGGTGCATTGCAAGACAACGATAAGGGAACCATCGTTGGAAGAAGGTCTTTTGGAAAAGGTTTGGTACAAACCCAATTAGATCTTGCTGATCATTCTGCCATTCGACTTACAACGGCTAGATATTACACGCCAACAGGAAGAAGTATTCAAAAGCCATACGGAAAAGGGATCAATTATGATGAAGAGTTTTACAAGCGTTTTGATAGTGGTGAACTAGAGGTAAGGGACAGTATTCATGTAGTAGATTCGTTGAAATATGTAACACCAGGAGGTAAGGTTGTATATGGTGGAGGTGGGATCGTTCCCGATATTTTTGTACCCTATGATACCACCTATCGTACGGCTTTCTTTTCTCATGTAATTTATTCAGGTACGATCAATAATTTCGCATTCGATTACGCAGATACGCATCGAAAGGAATTACACTTGTTAAGTGATGATGACGGTGCCAGCTATGTAAACGAATATATTTTAAGTGATGAGATCTTTACAGAATTTATCGAATTCAGTAAGAAGGAGGGATTTCCTGCTAAGGAGTATGACTTAAAAAAATCGGGAGAAATGCTTAGTAACCGTATAAAAGCGCTGATCGCTCGAAACATTTGGGGTAGCGAGGTATACTATCAAATTCTTAATCAATTGGATAAAGACATTGATATGGCATTAAAGGTTGCTAATAATCTTGATCAAGAACAACAAACGATCATCTCAGGGATTTAGTCTTCGGTTTTAACTATTCCGACCAAACCGCAAGTTCATTTCCCGAAGGATCGATAAAATGAAACCGTCGTCCGCCAGGAAAAGAGAATATATCTTTTGAGATCTTACCCCCAGAATTAATGATCTTATTTTTAATTTCTTCAATGTCTTGATGATATAGAACGATCAGCGCGCCATTTGTCACTTGATCTTCCGTTTTTTCAAACCCTCCATGAAGTCCGCTTTCTGAAAAAGAAGCATAAGTCGAACCGTAATCTTTAAAAGTCCATCCAAAAGTTTGATGATAAAAAGCCTTTATTTTTTCGAGGTTTTTTGCTTTGAATTCTACGTAACTGATATGATTGTTTATTAATCCCATTTTGACAATAGATTAGTGTTTAATAATTTAACTAAATGCATCACTTCTACGTTTAATTCCTCATTAAATCTTTGGTAAGGTGTGATTATAAAAGGTTATATGAAAAGATGCATTTATAAAGATATGCTTTACTTTTTGGAATAGCCTCCTTAACTTTTACTTTTTCTTGATGGGGATCCAAATTTCTTCTTCCGAATCAGGGTCATTATTCTTGTACTTTTCACCTAATATTTCAAAATGAGGTCTGTTATCCAAATGATAGTCTGATTTTGGTAACCAATGCATAAAAATATATTGAAAAATACTGGTGTCAGTGTTGAATCCTTTGTGGTCAAAAACGGCATAGAGGCCGCCCTGTAAAAGGAAGGTGTCCAAACCTTTCGGAAAAAGAGAAAAGTCACTTACTTCCACTGCTGCCCAATTTTCAAATTCATTAGTTGGGTTGAAATCATTGAAATATAGCTCATTATAAATATGCATTGAGATTTTTTCTGAAGGATGCCTATTAGCGATATTTTTAATTTCAGGTGCAAATTCAGCCCAGAGTTCCATCGTTTTATTATTAGCTAAACTCATTTTTAGTCCTTTGCCGACTAATTTCTTTTCTTGTAGAGTTTCGATCCTGGCTTGCATTAGTTGTTTTTGTATATGATAGCACTTTTGGCCTTATTACTTAATATTAAAAAGATCATTCAGAAGTTTTTTAAACTCCGTTTCGCTTTTTATTTCCGTTTCGCTGGTAGAACCGAACTCCGTAATTTTTAATTTATTTCCAGATATAGTAATTCTTCCATTTTCTGTTGGCAAAGAGATTAATCTTTTGATTGTGAAATGTGAATTGGGACTTGTTTGATGATAAATGCACATTTCCCTATAATCTTTCAAAGCTCTTTTATCTGTTTTAAAGATATATTCTGGAGTATTGTTCCCATTTTCAACCTTATTCACACGAAAGTATCTATCATCATATTTATCAATAATGTATTCCCCGTTTTTATCATTTTGAATTTCATCAAGCACAAGTTTTAATGGCTCAAAAGTAAAATCACCAAAGCCCACATCGACTAAGTATTCTTCATCGTTAAAAGAAACAATTATTGCAAAGTGATCGAATTCTTCTCCATAGCCTTTGTTTTTATTAAAAACACGAGCCGAAATTCTTTTCGCACTGAAATTTAATGCAATCAATAGTTCAAAGAATATGCCATTCAATTCATAGCAAAATCCGCCTCGATTTTGTATAACTATTTTTTCAAAAACTCGATCGATCGACAGTTCTATTTGTGTATTATTGTGAATGTCTAGGTTTTCAAAAGGGATGGATAAAAGATGTTTTATTTGAAGTTTTTTTAATACATCTAAACGTGGTTCAAGGCTTCCTGAATAGCTAATTCTATGAAGGTATTTTTCTATATCCATTGTTTATAAAATGGTTTGTATGATGCTAGTAGCCGATTGCGGGGTGATTATATTTCAATTCGCAGTGAAGACGAAGTGGTTAAAACTCTTGGGTTTAATTTTGTCTCGGCTGTATTTTAAACATTATTGTACTTTTGTTATTCTTCAAAATACCCCATGAATTCTTTAAAAGAACGAATACCTGGTTCAACTTTTATATCACCAGATAAGAATGTTGTTAAGCCATTACGATTTTTCGATAATAATTCTTTCCATACAGTAGATTTAACGGTTACTGTAATATCTGCATTCTCCACATGGTAACTTTGTGTTTCTGCAATTGAATTTCGCAATTGAACAGACCATTTTTCATTAGTATCGGTAAAGTAAAAATTAACATTAATTTTTTTGTCTTTGCATTTCGAAGGAATCAAATTGACACTTAAATTATCAAACATAGCTTCCAAAGGAATTGAGTGTATAGTTCTTAAATCTGGCTTCACAATTGATTTTATTTCGAATCCTTTAGTTTCTTTAGCCATTGTTAGGTAGTAATGTCTCGCGTTTGGGTTGCTTTCAGCTTCACCTAATTTCACAAGGCTATTGTATCTTATTTCTATTGATTTTTCATCTAATGGTTTTATTCTTAGTAAATAGTCGGAAAGCTCTAAAGCCCATTGATATTCTTTGTTTGAAAAAGCAAAATTTGCTTGTTCCATTAATTTATCAAAACCTCCGGCCAAACTTATCATGTTTTCAGCCTTGGTGGTTGGAGATAATGGCTGGAGAGTGCTTGGGTTTCCATCAAAAAAACCAAGATTTCCATGAAAAATATTTGTTACTGACCAACTTACTTTACCGTAGAACTCTTGTAAAAACGGCTCGTTTTTAAGGTTTTCCGGTAAATGCACTTTTTCAACTATTTCACTTGATGTGAAACCTTTATTCATATATCTAATTGTTTGGTCATAAACAAATTGTATTCCATCTCGATATATTGTCAGTGTTTTATGAATTTTGTCTTTACCGAAAATAGGCCGTGTGTGACTTGGAACCAGATATTCAATGTCATAAGCCCGCATTTTATCAATACTCTGCGTCCATTGTTTTGGGTCGCGATATACCGTACCTCGAATAGTATATAAATTTGGGAAGGTTTTATAAATATTGTCCCCTGCTAAGAGGACCTTTTCATTGGGCAACCATACAAATAACTGATCATTAGTTTCTCCGGGAGCATGATGTAGTTCTATGTTAATCCCTTGGATAGTTAGAGATAGAGAGTCTTTAAATGTTTTATTTGGACGGATTGCTCCAATTTGTGAATGTTGATTAATATTTAGAATTGGGCCAATTCCACAATTTACTAAAGCTTTATCGTCGAGATAAACACCAAACATTCTGAAGCCTCTAAGTTCAGTAATTGGTCTTGTTACATTTACAACCCTATCAAGGTAGTAAGGGGTTAATTCATGAGCATAAACATCAACTTGATCATTTCCAACCATTCCCGTACTACCAAAAACATGATCAGCATGGTTATGAGTGTAAATAATAGCTATTAAAGGCTTACTTGTTATCTTTCTAAATTCATATAACACCTCTTTCGCTGCTTCTCCTGATTCCATTACATCCACAATAACAATTCCCTCATCCCCAATAATCATTATTGAATTTGCTAAACCATAACCAATAGCTACATAAATGTTTTCTTTAACTTTTATAACTTCTTTTCTTAACTCTTCAGAGTGTTTTTGAAGAGAATAATCTATACTAAGTTCCTTTTCAAAAGAGGTTTTATGATTTTCATCCTTACAAGAAAGAAATAGAGGAGTCACAATCATAAGTAGGTAGATATGTGCGTATTTCATATTAAATAAAATTTATAATATCAAGTTGTTATGTCTTTTTTATTTCCGTTTTGCCATCAATTTCAATCTTCAAAAGAGATGTTCCAGAAGGAATAGAATTAAGATCGATTTGCGTTTTCCTGCGCGTCCAGTTAACTCGCTGGAGGAGGACCGGCGAGAATACAAAGTGGGTTTTGTTATGCACACGTTTTGAAAATAATGCTCCCTTACTAAAGAAGTATCAATTATTTAAAATAAAAAAAGCCTATCAATTCAGATAGGCTTAAATGACGAAAGGATGTCAAAAAATAATAGTGTATTAATCTACTTTGACATTTGTTGCGTTCAAGCCTTTCTGAGTTTCCTCAACATCATA
>JAUVAY010000122.1 GCA_030591505.1 Flavobacteriales bacterium
AACATTCTATTATGAGCCACTACCAGCGGACAAGAAGAATAACCTTTGTAATTTCTACAATCAGCTTCTTTTCCATCCATCAATCGCAACATATTATTAACCACTACTGGCGCTTGTTTACGTATCGCAGCTCCTGTTCTTGCAGTTGGTAAATCTGTAACATCACCTACTCCAAATACATTAGGGTAAAAACGAGATTGTAAAGAATGAGCATCTACCGCCATCCATCCTTTATTCGGACCATCAGGGTTGGCTAATTTGGTGGTTTGAAACCATGTTGGAGCCGATTGTGGTGGTGCAAGGTGAAGCATATCATATTTAATGATATAATGTGTTCCCTCTTTTTCCATATGGAAAGAAGAATTTACTTCCTGTACCTCACGTCTTACTTCTCCATCCCATACATATCCCAAACAACCTGCAGCATTACGTTCATCATTTACCACGTATTTATCAGTAGGCAACTCTAAACGAGTATAATGCGCTTCCTTCTTCTCTCCATCGATCTCAACTAATTTATAGCCGTAACGTTGTTTAATATTATACTTAAGTAAATATTTTTCTAACTCATCTCTGAAAGGCTGCACTCCAAATATCATCGTCCCGGGAGATGCAAAAATTACATTTGTATGATCTTTTAGTCCTTTGCTCTCTATATGATCCGCAGCTAAATACATGATCTTTTGTGGAGCACCCGGACATTTAATAGGCGTAATAGGCTGGGTAAATAAAGCATTACCACCTTTAAAGTTTTTCAAAACTTCCCAAGTATATTCAGGATCTACATAATTAGAACAAACGCCACCTTTTCCAAAAGCTTCTTTTAAGCCTTTTACTCCATCCAAATTAATTTGAATTCCTGGTGCATTCACTAAATATTCGTATTCAACTACATCACCTGACTCAAGGATAACTTTATTATTATCCGCATCAATATCAGAGACTTTTTCTTTTATCCAACCCACTCCATGAGGAATGTATTTCTTCTCTTCACGAACAGTTTGTTCCTTTTTCATTAAACCTGCTCCTACCAATGTATAAGCTGGCTGATAGCCATGTACTTCTGTTGGGTCTATTATAACAATATCAAGGCTTTTTCTAGCTCTTTTTAATTGTGCGGCAGTCATAATACCACCTGTTCCACCGCCAATTACGACGATTTGATGTTTCACAGTGCTCATAAATATTTATTTTTTCGGTTCAAAAGTCACCCAAAATACATAAAAATCATGTAACCATAATTACATATAGAAATGATTATTATTAGTAATCTGTGATTTGTGATCTGATAAAAAGGAAGGAAAAGATTTTATTCCTTTAATGCGTCTATACTTTTGAGCACTTTATCCTTCAAAGATTCTTTATAAGAAACGATCCGCCCCCTCACATCAGCATCAGAAGCTCCAATTATTTGAGCCGCTAAAATACCTGCATTCTTCGCACCATCTAAGGCTACGGTTGCTACAGGAACACCACCAGGCATTTGAAGAATAGACAATACTGAATCCCATCCATCAATAGAATTACTTGATTTTACAGGCACTCCAATTACTGGCAAAGGAGTTATTGAAGCGACCATCCCTGGAAGGTGAGCAGCACCTCCGGCACCTGCTATAATTACTTTAAATCCTTTATCAACTGCCGACTTAGCATAATCGAACATACGTTCAGGCGTACGATGTGCCGAAACAATGGTTAATTCGTAAGCAACACCCAGTTCATCTAATACATCAGCTGCATCTTGCATTATTCTCAAATCCGACTGACTACCCATGATTATTCCTACCATAACTATTTCGATTTTACTTTCAACACTTTTTTAACCTCATCAATTTTATTTCGAAGCTGATTAAAATCATCTCCTAAAACAGTAACATGCCCCATTTTACGAAATGGCTTCGTTATTTTCTTACCGTAAATATGCACAAATACCCCTTGTATTTCAAGTGCTTCATCTAAGCCTTCGTAATATACTGGACCTTCATATCCCTTTTCACCTAAAAGATTAAGCATAGCTGAAGGTTTGATCGTATCTGTACTTCCTAAATGCATAGACAGTATCGATCTTAAATGAAGTGCATATTGCGAATTATAATTCCCTTCTATAGTGTGATGACCTGAATTATGTGGTCGTGGAGCTATCTCATTGATCAGTAAATTACCTTGCTTATCCAAAAACATCTCTACCGCTAATAGTCCAACCATGTCCAATTCAGAAATAAGACGTTCAGCTAAATCACGAGCTTCTTTTTCCAATTCATCCGAAATATTCGCAGGTGCGTATAAAAACTCCACCAAATTGGCTTCAGCATTGAATTCCATATCCACCACAGGAAAAGATCTGACCTCGCCCTTTGGATTTCGAGCTACAATAACTCCAAGTTCCTTTTCGATATCAACCAGGTCTTCAATAACAGATGGAGCATCAAATGCATTTTGAAGTTCACTTTCAGTTCTTAAAAGCTGAACTCCTCTTCCATCATAACCACCTCTTCTCAGTTTTTGTACGATTCCACCTTCTTTAAAGTGAGTAGTTACTTCATCCTTTCCCTCAATTAAAACAAAATCAGATGTTGGAAAACCATGTTCTTTATAAAAAGCTTTTTGCGCTCCTTTGTCTTGAACCAATTCTATAATTCGAGTTTGAGGATAAACTTTCACACCTTCTTCCTCGAGTTCCCTTAATGCTTTTGTATTTACATGCTCAATCTCAATCGTCAACACATCCTTATCCCTTCCAAATGCTATTACCGCTTCATAATCATTAAAATCTCCTTGGGTAAATCCATTGGCGATCTCTCTGCAAGGAGCTTCAGCCGAAGGATCGAGGCAATAAACATTTACATCCCAACTTATAGCTTGTTGTATAAGCATACGCCCCAATTGACCGCCACCTAAAACACCTAATTTGAAGTCTTTATCGTAAATAGATTTCATGGGACAAATATAAAGTTTGATCTGTATATGTTAATATAAAAGCCCTTAACTATTCTTACAATCAATAAACAATTGATAACTCATTGACTTATGTAATAAATATCTATTTCATCGCATTAAGATTTTTATACATTTGCCACTTTAAAACCTAAAAAGGGATTAAGTAAAAACAAAACGGGTTTATGGGAATCATTACCTTAAAAGATAAAAGTTTTGATACTTACATATCAAAAGAAGACATTCAAAAAAGAATCAAAATTCTTGCTGAAGAGCTGAAAAAAGATGTTGGTGACAAAGAACCTTTGTTTCTGGGCATTCTTAACGGCTCTTTCATTTTTGCCAGCGATCTGATCCGTCAATGTGATTTCCCGCTAAACATCTCCTTTGTTAAAGTCGCAAGTTATCTTGGAACAAAGAGTTCAGGTTCAGTGAGTCAACTTATCGGATTAAACGAAAGTATTCTCGATAGAACAGTTGTGGTTATAGAAGATATTGTTGATACTGGAAAAACAGTAGAAAAAATTGATGGTTTATTAAAAAAGAATGGTGCACGAGACGTTAAATATGTGACGCTTCTTTTTAAACCTGACGCATACACAAAGTCAATCCCAATACATTATAAAGCTTTTGATATACCCAATGAATTTGTTGTGGGTTATGGATTAGATTATAATGGATGGGGTAGAAATACAGATAATATTTATAAAATTATTGAAGAATGAATATTGTGTTATATGGCCCTCCGGGCGCAGGAAAAGGAACACAGGCAATTAAAATTGCCGAGAAATATAATTTCGTTCACCTTTCAACAGGCGACATCTTTAGAAAAAACATCAAAGAAAATACTGAATTAGGAAAATTAGCCAGCTCTTATATGGACCATGGTGAATTGGTTCCAGATGAAGTAACGATAAAAATGTTGGAGGACACTGCTAACCAGTACCCCGATGCTAAAGGAATCATCTTTGATGGTTTCCCAAGGACCATTGCTCAGGCAGAAGCTTTAGATGCTTTTTTAGAAAGAGAACACGGTCAAAAAGTGGACAAAACCCTTTCATTGGAAGTAGAAAATGAAGAGTTGATCCGTCGCTTATTGGAAAGAGGTAAAACTTCTGGTCGTCCTGACGATGCTGATGAAAATATTATCTCCAATCGAATTGTAGAATACAATAACAAAACAGCACCTTTAAAGAATTACTACGTTCAGCAAGGTAAATTCTATAAAATCGAAGGCGTTGGTGGTATTGATGCTATCTTTGAACGATTAGCTGCTGAAATTGAGTAGTTTTGGCCCATGGCTTCTTCCAACTTTGTAGATTACGTAAAAATTAACTGCCGTTCTGGTAAAGGGGGAGCAGGTTCTACTCATTTTCATAGAGATAAAACGACTTCAAAAGGAGGCCCTGATGGTGGCGATGGAGGACGTGGCGGTCATATTATTTTAAAAGGATCGAAACAGCATTGGACCCTCTTGCATTTAAAATACCATAAGCATATAGTAGCAAAACCGGGAAACCCAGGAAGTGGAAACCTAAAATCCGGTAAAGAAGGGAGTGATGTATTTATTGAAGTTCCTCTAGGCACTGTAATAAGGAATGTTGAAACGAGTGAAATTGAATATGAAGTAACTGAAGAAGGCGAAAATTACATACTCCTGGAAGGTGGAAAAGGTGGAAGAGGAAATGATCATTTTAAGTCCCCTACCCTACAAACCCCCCGCTTTGCTCAACCGGGTGAAGATGGAAAAGAAGAATGGAAGATTCTTGAATTAAAATTATTAGCTGATGTTGGGCTTGTCGGCTTCCCCAACGCTGGAAAATCAACATTGCTATCTGTAGTCAGCGCTGCAAAACCAGAAATAGCCAATTATCCTTTTACTACCTTAAAACCAAACCTTGGGATTGTATCTTATCGCGATAGTCGATCCTTCGTAATGGCCGATATCCCAGGGATTATTGAAGGCGCCCATACAGGTAAAGGGCTTGGTTTACGTTTTTTACGTCATATCGAACGTAACTCAATATTGTTGTTCATGGTTCCTGTTGATAGTGATGACATTGCCAAAGAGTATAATATATTGCTCAATGAGTTAGAACAATACAATCCTGAATTACTCGACAAGAATCGCTTGTTAGCAGTTACTAAATCAGATATGATCGATGACGAATTAAAAGTCGAAATAGAAAAAGAACTTCCTTCGGTTCCACACATTTTTATATCTTCGGTTGCACAAATTGGTCTTGAAGAATTAAAAGATTCTATTTGGAAAATGCTAAACTGAAGTCAGCAAATTGATTGAAAAGTTAGAAAATCTTGATCAACAATTATTCTTGATCCTAAATGGATGGCATAATCCTGTTTTAGATCAGATCATGTTGGCGGCCAGCAGCGCTATTTGGTGGACCCCCTTATTTTTATGGTTATTATTTGCCTTATTCAAGTCCTATCCAGGAAAGGATTTTTTATGGGTTCTATTGGCAATAGCAATTTCTATCACACTCACTGATCAATTGTCGGTTAATGCTTTTAAGGAAGTCTTTATGCGTTACCGACCTTGCCATAATTTAGACATTCAAGACCTACTCCATTTAGTTAAGGATGGATGCGGAGGTAAATATGGTTTTGTTTCATCCCACGCCGCCAATTATGCTGGACTAGCAATGCTATTTAGCAAACTACTAGGCAGACAATACCCTAAGGTCTATATTGTTTTATTACTGTGGGCGGGTCTTATTGGTTACTCAAGAATCTATTTGGGAGTCCATTATCCTGCGGATGTTATCGGTGGATGGGTACTAGGATCAGTCGTAGGATATTTAGTATTTAGGATCATCCGTAATCCACTTTCACTATGATATATAATCAATTACTAGCTATTTTCATTGGTGGAGGCTTAGGAAGCATGGCCCGTTTTGGCGTAACAAGAGGTGTGCTCACCTATTTCAAACATGACATGCCACTTGGAACTTTTCTTGCCAATATTTTGGCAGTTATCGTTCTGGGTTTGGCATTAGGTAAGTTCGAACCCCTCTTTTCTGAAAAGAATTTCTGGTACTTTTTTGTAGTTGTTGGGTTTACAGGTGGGTTTAGCACCTTTTCTACTTTTAGTTTCGAGACTATAGTGCTTTTTAAAACGGGGCAACTTTGGTATGGGATCGCAAATATCATTTTCTCGGTAGGAATCACCATCACCCTTCTTTGGTATCTTATTTATAAATCTCAACTGCTTTAAACTTCTATTCTATCATTAGCATTAAAATAGTATGATTTACAAAGTGTTTCCTCAATAAATCTACTCCCTCCTAGCTAAGCTTTTTTCTAAAATCTCTTTTTAAGTGCTTTATAGCATATACAGAACCATTCTATGTATTACTTTTGCCAAAATTTCAGAAAGAATGAAAAAGGCCAGATATATTTTGCTACTTGCTCTTGTGTTTATTGGAGCTGCAATAACCATTAGTGGTAAAGTTAGCGATGACAATAAAATCTCATCTGATAATGAATCCTCAACAAGCGGTGAAATAGCCCCAAAATTAGTTGTTGGAATCGTGATCGATCAAATGCGTTATGATTATCTATATCGTTATTGGGATCAATATTCCGATGGAGGGTTTAAACGCCTAATTAAAGGTGGTTTCTCCTGTGAAAATCATCATTTCAGCTATGCGCCTACCTATACAGGTCCGGGTCATGCTTCTATATATGCTGGTACTACACCTGCCGTGCATGGAATAATAGCCAATGACTGGTGGTCGAAAGAGACTAAAGAATGGATGTATTGTGTAGCTGACACTACAGTTACGCCGGTTGGAACCACTGCAGAAATGGAGAAAAGATCACCACGAAATATCTTCGTTACCAATATGAGCGATGAGATAAAGCTTGCAAATAATTATAGGGGTAAAATAATAAGTGTATCTATAAAAGACCGAGGTGCAATTCTTCCAGGTGGTAAATTAGCCGATGCAGCCTATTGGTTTACCGGAATAGAAGGAGGTAAGTTTGTAAGCAGTTCGTACTATATGGATGTGTTACCAAAATGGGCACAAAAATTTAATGACTCTAAAACCATTAAGAACTATCTTAAAGAAGGATGGAAACCGCTTTTAGATATGGACGAGTATACCCAATCAAATCCAGATGATTCGCCTTATGAAAAAGTGTTCATGGAAACTACAAAAGCAGTGTTCCCATATGACTTATGGGCTCATAGTCAAGGTGGGAAAAATGCAAATGTTTTAAAAGAAACACCTTTTGGAAATAATCTAATTACAGATTTTGGATTGCTTGCATTGGAAGAGGAAAAACTTGGAGAAGATGATATTGTAGATGTATTAACACTTAGTTATTCAAGTCCGGATTATATTGGCCATAACAACGGAACACGCTCAGTTGAGATCCAGGACACCTACCTTCGATTGGATCTGAGCCTGGAATATTTATTCAAGCAATTGGATGAAAAAGTAGGTGAAGGTGAATACCTCCTATTCTTAACTGCCGATCATGGAGCTGCTATTGTACCTCAGGAATTGATCGACCACAAGGTTAATGTTGAATATTTTGATAGAAATAGCTTCGTTTCATTTGTTAAAAAAGCAACAAGCAAGCGTTATGGCAGCAAAAAAATAATTGAGAATATGTCAAATTCTCAGATCTTTCTCAGTGACAAGACAATGTCAGACTTAGGTTTAGTAAAAAAAGAAGTTGAAGATTTTTTAGCTGATAAGATCATGGAGTTTCCAGGGATTTTTATTACAACTACAGCTACCTTAATGCGCGAAGGTAATTTTAGTGGTCACCGATTATTATTGCAAAAAGGCTACAATCAAAAAAGAAGTGGAAATATTTTATATGCAATTAATCCGGGGTGGATAAGTTATCCGGAAACAGGAACAACACATGGATCTCCTTTTAATTACGATACGCATGTTCCATTTATTCTATACGGTTGGGGAATTGAAGCAGGTAGTACAACCCGAAGAACATTAGTGGAAGACATCGCTCCAACGATCACATCATTGCTGCACGTTCAAGCTCCTATGGCTAGCACAGGAAATCCTGTATGGGAAGTGAATGAGATAAAGAAATAAGCTGGAAGGCAGAAGTCGGGAGCTGGAAGATTTAACTCCTGATTTCAATAAATTTTAAGCTTGTAAAACTTCATAAAATAAGCCTCCTTTTTACTAAAATTACTTAGTAGAAATCGTATTTTTGCGGCGCAAAACAAAGGTTTATGTCAGGACAAAAAGAAGCAAATTTAGAACAAGCCATCGAATTGGGAGTACTTCCCGAAGAGTGGGAAATGATCAAGGAAAAAATGGGGAGAACGCCAAACTTTACAGAGTTGGCAGTGTTTTCCGCGATGTGGTCAGAACATTGTTCCTATAAAAATTCAATCAAATGGCTAAAAACACTCCCTAAAGATGGTCCACACATGCTGGTCAAGGCAGGAGAGGAAAATGCCGGATTGGTTAATATTGGAGATGGCTTAGCCTGTTGCTTTAAAATAGAATCTCACAATCATCCTTCTGCTATCGAACCTTACCAGGGAGCAGCTACAGGAGTAGGTGGAATTAATAGAGATATCTTTACTATGGGCGCTCGACCCATTGCACAATTGAACTCTTTGCGTTTTGGAAACTTGGATCGTGATCGAACCAAGTGGCACATGAAAGGAGCTGTAAAAGGAATTGGTGATTATGGAAATGCATTTGGAATACCTGTAGTTGGTGGAGAGCTTGCATTTGATGACTGCTACAATACCAACCCACTTATTAATGCTATGTCGGCCGGAATTATGAAGGCAGACAAAATGATCTCAGCTACTTCTTTCGGAACTGGAAATCCAGTGTTTATTGTTGGGTCAATGACAGGAAAAGATGGTATTATGGGTGCTTCTTTTGCGTCTAAAGAAATTACTGAAGACTCTGCCAATGACCTTCCTTCGGTTCAGGTTGGTGACCCATTCCAAGAGAAGCTTCTGATGGAAGCTACATTGGAATTAGCAGAAACAG
>JAUVAY010000129.1 GCA_030591505.1 Flavobacteriales bacterium
TTGCGGTTAGGTTTGTTTCCTTTAAAATACTTTCTCGAATTTCGATTGCTATTTGGGTTGCCAGTTCTATTCCTGGTTTATTATGTGTAACATCTAAATATGCTTCATCAAGGGATAGAGGCTCTACTAAATCGGTATAGCGATGAAAGATCTCTCGAATCTGAGTCGAAACCTCTTTATAAACAGAAAAGCGGTGTTTAACAAAAATCAAGTGAGGACAAAGTTGAATGGCTTTTGCAGATGGCATAGCAGAACGTACTCCGTATTCTCTAGCTTCATAGGATGCTGCAGCGATGACTCCTCTCCTTTCTGCACTCCCTACAGCTACTGGTTTTCCTCTTAATTCAGGAAAATCACGTTGCTCTATCGATGCGAAGAAAGCATCCATATCCACATGTATGATCTTGCGAAAATCGCGTTCTTTTATATTTTCTTTCCTATCAACCAACTATTAAACGTTATTTCAAAAATACGCGCATTTGGACTATATTAAGTCACATTTCTAAAAGCATTTTCACATTCAATTTAAATGAAATTGTAACTTTGATTTATGGAGCTAAAATTACGTCAGGAAAGACCCGCGGATTTTAAAATTATTTCTAAAATTATTCAAGCTGCATTTGAGAATGATCAATTCAGCGATAGTAAGGAGCATACACTTGTTGAAAAATTAAGACTAATAGATGCTTATATCCCTGAATTATCGATCATTGCTGAGGTCAACAAAGAAATCGTTGGACATATAATACTTTCGAAAATAAAGATAAAGAACAAAGAGAATTCATACGACTCACTTGCTTTAGCACCTGTTTCTGTTCATCCGTCCTTTCAAAAAAGAGGGATAGGTGGTCTATTGATCAATGAATCACATCGAATAGCTAAAAAAATAGGATATAAATCCATCGTTCTTTTGGGGCATGAAAAATATTACCCGAAATTTGGTTATCAATTAGCTAAAAAATATGGAATTACTCTTCCATTTGAAGTTCCTGATGAAAATTGCATGGCAATTGAGTTAGTAGAAAATGGATTAAAGGGAGTTAGTGGAATGGTTGAATATTCCACTGCATTTAATGAATTATAAAATCTAATAAATGGATCAGCTTAAGAATTATGTAAATGGACAATGGGTAGCAGGTGAAGGTAAAGGAATACAATTATTCAATTCAGTTACAGGAGAAGCGATTGCCACAACCTCTACAGATGGTATTGATTTTGGTGCAGTCTTGGAATATGGACGAAATATAGGTGGTCCTGCACTACGGAAAATGACATTTCGAGAACGTGGTTTAATGCTAAAAGCATTAGCACTTCACTTATACGGAATAAAAGAAAAGTTTTATACGCTTTCTGCTGCAACAGGTGCAACAAGAATTGATTCATGGATTGATATTGAAGGTGGGATCGGTAATTTATTTGCCAATGCAAGTCTAAGAAAACAATTTCCGGATCTGCCTTATTATATAGATGGAGACTCCATCCCAATTTCAAAAAAGGGCCATTTTAGTGCTCAACATATTTGTGTACCGAAAGAAGGAGTAGCATTACATATTAATGCCTATAATTTTCCCATCTGGGGAATGCTGGAAAAGATAGCCGTAAATCTATTTGCTGGTGTCCCGGCTGTAGTCAAACCAGGAACTGTTACTTCGTTTCTTACCGAGTTAATGGTTAAAGAGATCATCGCTTCTGGTATTTTACCTGAGGGATCACTTCAGTTATTGGTAGGGTCAGCAAGAGGGATCATTGAACATGTTGGTAGTCAGGATATTGTAACATTTACTGGGTCTGCTTGGGTTGGTCGTCAATTAAAATCGAATCCTAATGTTATCAATAATTCAGTTCCATTTAACCTTGAAGCAGATTCATTGAATGCAGCTGTACTTGGTCAGGATGCAATACCAGGAACTCCTGAATTTGACATTTTCGTTAAGGAAGTACATAAGGAAATGACTGTGAAAGGAGGTCAGAAATGTACCGCTATTCGTCGTGTGATCGTACATGAATCGTTGATGGATGATGTTCAAAAAGCATTAAGTGAGCGTCTTGCTAAAACAGTAATTGGTGATCCTTTAGTTGAAGGAGTACGCATGGGAGCATTGGCAGGAATAGATCAGCGAAATGATGTGATCGAAAAAGTACAGCAGTTAGCTAAAACCCAAGAGATCGTTTATGGTGATCTGGAAAATTTCGAATTAACCGGGGCTGATAAGAATAAAGGGGCCTTCCTTGCTCCTATTCTATTCAGAAATGATGATCCATTTGGAAAAACAGATGTACATAGTATAGAAGCGTTTGGCCCAGTTTCTACATTGATCCCTTACTCTACTATAGATGAAGCAATTGAAATATCCAAAATGGGTAAAGGATCATTAGTTGCTTCTATTGTAACCAATAATGATCAAACTGCAAAAGAATTTGTATTAGGATCTGCGGCTTATCATGGAAGGATATTGATACTTAATAATGAAAATGCGAAAGAAAGCACCGGGCACGGATCACCACTTCCAATGCTTACACATGGTGGACCAGGAAGAGCTGGTGGTGGAGAAGAAATGGGAGGTAAACGTGGTGTGCTTCATTATATGCAACGTACAGCCATTCAAGGGACTCCAACAACACTAACTCATGTTTCAGGAGTTTATATACCTGGTGGCGATCGTCCGGAAGCTAAAGAACATCTGTTTAAGAAACACTTCGAAGAATTGGTAATTGGTGAAACTGTATATACACATAAGCGGACGATAACCGAATCGGATATTATCAATTTCGCCAATGTTAGCTGGGATCATTTTTATGCTCATACTGATGTAACTTCACTTGACGGGACTATTTTCGAAGAACGCGTTGCGCATGGCTATTTTATACTATCAGCAGCAGCAGGTCTATTTGTTGATCCCGGTAAAGGTCCCGTTTTACTAAACTACGGAATTGAAGAAGCCCGTTTTACCAAACCAATTTACGCCGGTGCTACTATTGGTGTTAAGTTGACAGTAAGAGAAAAAATGGATCAGGAGAAAAGGGATGAGGAAGATATTGCAAAAGGAATTGTAAAATTCTATGTAGAGGTTTATGATGAGACTGAAGAAGTTGTTGCTATAGCTACTATTCTTACAATGGTAAAGAAGTTGGATCAAGGTGATTACCACCTTCGCTAAGGCTTGGGTGGTCAAGGGAGTTAAAGGAGTGATTGGAGTGATTGGAGTTAAATGAATGTGTGAATGAATGGAGTAAATACTAATTTAAAAGGAGTCATTTTTAGTGTAATACTGGGTAGCATATCGCTTTTAGTTGCTCCCTACATTCCTCTGGTCAATGGAATTATCCTTGCATTACTTCTTGGAATTATCATCTCAAATTCACTCTCCCTCCCAAAAAGCTGGGAAAAAGGAATACAGTTTTCTTCTAAAAATATTTTAGAGACGGCAATTATTTTTCTCGGCTTTGGTGTAAGCTTCACTGATATTTCAAATTTAGGTTGGGAAATAGTGGTTATTTTGGTCATATCAATAGTGGTTGTATTGATTGCTACCCTATACCTTTCTAAGATCTTTACATGCAGAACATCTACTGGCTATTTAGTAGGATTTGGAACAGCAATTTGCGGTTCCAGTGCTATTGCCGCTATTGCACCAAAAATAGCAACAAATAAAAAGGATGCAGGAATTGCCATTGCGGTAGTTAATTTATTAGGCTTGGTTGGAATGGTTTCATTTCCCATACTATTGACAGATGAAGTCTTAGCTGATAAAGCAGCATTGATCATCGGAGGAACACTTCATGGTGTTTCGAATGTTGCAGGAGCAGGTTTTGCCATGGATGAGTTAACTGGAGATCTAGCAATTACAATTAAACTTGGTCGTGTAGCACTTTTAGCCCCCGCTATGATCTTTTTTAACTTTATTATAAACCGAAAGGCATCTTTTAAAGAAAATCTAAAGTTGCCATTCTATATCATTGGTTTTGTTATCGCTACAGCCATCGTTAGCGTTTTTGATATTCCTGCTGAATATACATCTTCACTGCGATGGATCGGAAAAGCCTTACTTACCATTTCAATGGCAGCGATCGGACTTAATATACATCTCAGCCATTTATATAATGAAGGCAAAGCTGCTTTAGGTTTTGGTGTGGTTATTTTCTCCATACTGATTGGAGTGATAATCGCCTTAAGTTATTTTCTTTAATCGGACTGATAACTTACTTTTACCATATCTTATTTGATGCATTCTAATTAACCGCAGTATTATGACAACGCAAACAAAAGAAATTCAGAATAGTTTAACACCTACGTCAGCACTTCAAATTTTAAAAGAAGGAAATGAAAGGTTTGTTAATGGAGAAAGAGAAGCAAGAAATTATAAAGAGCAAGTTACAGCAAGTAGTAGTGGTCAATTTCCCTTTGCTGCAGTATTAAGTTGTATCGATTCAAGAGTACCTGTCGAGTTGTTATTCGACCAAGGGATAGGTGATCTATTTAGCGCCAGAGTTGCTGGGAATATAATAAATGAAGATATGCTTGGTTCTCTAGAATACTCCTGTAAAGTAGCAGGTTCTAAACTAGTCGTAGTATTGGGTCATTCAAAATGTGGTGCCGTTACTGCTGCATGTAAAAATGTTGAATTGGGAAATATAACTCCCATGCTGGCTAAGGTAAAACCTGCCGTTAATCAAATTATAAGTGATCCTTCAGATGTAAGCGAGGCAGCTATCGAAGAAGTAGCAACGCTAAATGTTCAATTATCAATTGATAGAATCCGTAAAGAGAGTCCAATTCTTAATGAAATGGAACAAAACGGAGAGATTAAAATCATGGGGGCTATGTATGATGTAGCTAATGGTGTTGTGAGTT
This sequence comes from Flavobacteriales bacterium, assembly GCA_030591505.1. GTDB lineage: Bacteria > Bacteroidota > Bacteroidia > Flavobacteriales_D > JAHECK01 > JAHECK01. The sequence continues at coordinate 4,853 of JAUVAY010000129.1, forward strand.
ATTTATAAGTGTTTACTTGATCTACCTGTTTTTCTCGCAAAGTCGCCAAGCCGCTATAATTATTTGAATTAAAAGTAAAAATAGTTTCTTTCGAAACGCAAAGAAATAAGTATTTTCCATTTGCGTTTTTTTAGCGCATTTTACGCTTAATTACAATGCAATATTTTACTACTCTACGTCAGGATCAGACTGATATTCATGCATTTAAGAATTCACACATTCAATCATTCACACATTCAATCATTCACACATTCAATCATTCAATCATTCACACATTTAAACATTCATGCATTTACGCATTCACACATTCACACATTCACACATTCACACATTCACACATTCACACATTTAAGCATTCGCACATTCAAGAAACTAAAGAACAATAACTTCAGCTTCTTTGCTTTCAGACACATTGATCAATGTCATTTCATCAACTAAATGGCCAGCATCAGCATATTTATCAATAATAAATAATACATAACGAATATCGACCATAATGTTCCGGCAGATATCCGGATTATACATAATATCACTCATTGTACTTTCCCAGGTACGATCGAAGTTTAAGCCTACCAAATACCCATTTCCATCAATGGCCGGACTACCACTGTTTCCTCCAGACGTATGATTTGAACCTAAAAAACAAACTGATATTTTACCATCTTCATTAGTATATTTTCCATAATTTTTATCACTATGTAAGGTTCGAAGTTTATCAGGAATAGTAAAATCAGTATTTCCAGTATTGTTTTTCTGAATAATACCGTCCAATGTAGTAGCGTATTTATAAGTCATTCCATCTCTCGGTGTACTTCCTTCCGCTTTACCGTACGAAACTCTAAGCGTACTATTGGCATCCGGCCAAAAAGGATCATTATTCAACTCCTTTTGAATAAAAGTATAGTGCCGCATCAATCCATCCATCCTTGTTTTGCTCATGGCATATTCGCCTTTTATATTGTCAGTATAATTCGCATAAAGTAGCTTTGATAATTGATAGATAGGATCCTTATCTAACTTTTTCTTAAGCTTTTTAATTGAAGAGTTTATCTCTTTTAAAAAACCCTCCTTGTTTAGTAAAATAGAAGAAGAATATAAAGTAGCGGCAACAGTAGTTCCGTCGTTCCATGATTTACTTACTCCTTTTATAGATGAAATATCAACGGTATAATCATTACTATTTTCCGAATAATAAATGGGCCACAACGATTCAAAGATCTTCTCATCTATAGACTTGTCATAATTCTTAAAAAATGAATTGCTTTTGTTATTCAATTTTTCTACAAGCAATTGATAGTGTTCTGAACCTTCTTCCAATGTATCCATTTGCGCTAATAGATTATCAATCCCAATAGAAAAGCGCAATATTTCTGGACCATAGTAGTAAAATTCAACAAAAATATCTCTTGCCAGATGCACATCCCATCCTTCTATTGACATTTTATTCAATTCGTTTATTAGACTTCCATATTGTTCAATTAAAGTAGTGTCATTTTCAATTTTTGACTGCAGGTCAGTTTCAAACTCTTTTTTCTTTGCAATCGCTTCAAATGAATCTAAACCTAAATTCTGACCAATCCATTTTTTATATGCATTGCTTATTCTTGATTGTTTCGCTGCGTATTTTATTCTAGTAGCATCAACATTGATCATAGCCGCATCAATAATTGCCAAGGAATTTCTTCGCATTTTAATACGCATAGGATTGGATTGATTCATTATGTATTCGACGTCTTTATGGACGAGGTGCTCATAAGTACTTCCGGGAAATCCATATACCATCGTAAAATCACCTTCATTCACACCATCCATATTTATAGGTAGGTGATGAAGAGGTATAAAAGGAATGTTCTCAGCAGCAAAATCAGCAGGCTTACCATCTGGTGAGCTATAGATCCTAAACAATGAAAAATCCCCTGTATGGCGTGGCCAAACCCAATTATCGGTATCTCCACCAAACTTACCGATAGCCGAAGGCGGAGCGCCAACGAGTCGAATATCAGTAAAAATCTCTTTAATTATTAAGTGATATTCATTTCCATAATTAAAAGCTTTTACCTCTCCTTTATAATGTGTGTTTTCGATATAATCATTTACTACTAAAAGTGAATTTGCCTGAATAATAGCATTTCTTTCTTCTTCAGTTGAAGTAGGGAAAACTCCTTCTAAAACCTTATCTGTAACATCAATGATTTGCTTAATAAAGGTCACTTTTAAGCCCGGATTACTCAATTCCTCATCTTTATTCATTGCCCAAAAACCATCTGTGAGATAATCATTCTCTAATGATGAGTGCGCCTGAACTCGGGAGTAACCACAATGATAATTAGTCAGTATTAAACCCTGATCAGAAATAAGTTCTCCTGTACATCCTCCTCCAAAATGAACAATAGCATCTTTAATACTTGAATGGTTAATTGAATATATATCTTCCGCACTGAGTGACATCCCTTTAGCTTGCATATCATCTAAATTCAACAAAGTAGGTATCCACATTCCTTCGCTTGCAAATAAACTACTTGTAAGGAGTACTAGTAAGGCAACAAATCTATTTTTCATCTATGACTATTTAATTTTGGGAGCAAAATTCGGCATATCTTATTGTTTAAAATATAACCTAAGTCACATTTGATTACTTTATAAGCTTATTTGCTAATTTGTGATCGCTATATTTGAAAAATGAAATATTTATTACTTATTCCCCGAGTTGTATATCGGATATATTTCATACTTGTATTTTTTGTAGTGATGATCATTGCCTATCCAATCTTCAAATTTTGGATAAAAAGAGGTGCACAGTATCATAAGGTATTTCTACTTGAAAAAAAGGTTGCTGCAATCATACAATGGTTTGGAATGGCCCCTCAAGTAATTATTTCTGAAAATAATTTTCCACCTCCACCCTACATCGTTTTAGCTAATCATACTTCCTATTTAGATATCGTTCACATGTACACGCTTATACCGGATTTTTATCTCTTTCTAGGGAAAAGTGAAATATTGAGATGGCCTATTATTAAGATCTTTTTTAAAGGGATGAATATTCCTGTGAAACGAGGAAGCATAAGAGCGAGTAAGGAAGCACAACAATTAGCTGACATTAAATTAAAAAATGGTAAATCATTATGTATATTTCCTGAAGGTGGGATTCTGGGAGGAGCACCAGCGCTCAATTCGTTTAAAAACGGTGCTTTTAAATTAGCGATAGAAAATAATGTTCCAATTGTACCAGTTACATTTTTAAACAATTGGAGACTAATGGGCGACAGTAATTTTTTCTTTGACTCCAGTCACCCAGGAATTTCAAAAACCATTGTACATGAAAGTATATCAACAAAAGAGCTGAACGAAAAGGATTTAATAGCTTTGCGAAATAAATGCAAAGAGATAATAGAGGCTCCGTTAATAAGTCGTTATCCAAAATATTTTAAGGAAGATGTAAGTAAATGTGCTTCGTGAAGATGATATCGAAGATTCGGTAACACAA
>JAUVAY010000079.1 GCA_030591505.1 Flavobacteriales bacterium
ATAAAAGAGATGTTAGTCTGCCGCAAATAATTGCAACTCAACCTATAGAAAAATGGAAAGAGTATGTTTTTAATGATTTTGAGGACTATGCTTTTGAAAAGCATCCTGAATTAAAGGAAATTAAATCTGCTTTATTTGATATGGGTGCTTTGTATGCTTCAATGAGTGGAACGGGTTCTGCGATATATGGGTTTTTCAACACACCCCCTGACCCCTCTGCAGAGGGGAGACTCGCTGCGGATATAAATGATAGATTTAGCAGTTACTTTTATCATTGGGAGAAGAGGTAGAAAAAAGTATCACAGAGTTTCAGAGGATGCACTGAGATCACTGAGAAAAAGGATTGGTAAAAAGGTTCACGCAGAGGCGCGAAGGCGCTAAGAAAAAAGGGAGTAGTAGACGCGAAGATTTTGAAAAGGTTTTCGCAGAGGCGCGAAGGCGCTAAGAAAAAAGGGAGTAGTAGACGCGATGATTGGTAGGTGATTTTTCTTTCCTATTGGAAACTGCGTCTACTTCTATAACATTTAAAGAAATGTTTGGTACTATTCCTTTCGAGAGACTATTTTTGTGAAGCAACGATCTTGCGTCTTTGCACCTTGGCAAGAGAATTTATTAGCGCCTTCCACCACTCCTAAATTTGCGCCTTTGCGCCTCTGCGAGAAATTCTTTTCTTATTTGGCTGCCATTCTATAAAAGAACAAGGCGACTAAGCCAAAGAGAAAATTGGGTATCCATACGGCTATCAAGGGATGTAAGCCTGCATTCATTGCCGAAACGGAAAACATTCGTAAAAAGAGTAAATACACAAAGGCGAGGACAACCCCTACAACAATATGCAATCCCATTCCTCCACGTACTCTTCTGCTGGCAATTGATACTCCGATGAGCATCAGAACATAGGCGGCAACAGGCAAAGAAGTTCGTTGGTGCAATTCGAGCTGATATCGCGCAAGATCATCGGCTCCACGTGCTCGTTGAACATCAATATAATTATTCAGATCATAGGAATCCATGGCTTGCGCAAGGTCGAGATTTTGTCCAAAATCTTTGAGGTCAAATGCGAATACAGTATCTAATTTAGCCCCACTTTGAATTGTCTCGTTCGTTCCATCTATCGTTCGTAAAAAATAATTCTGTATTGTCCAATGCCCCGTACTATCAGTATTCCTTATGATTCTATCGGCCATTAATTTCTTTTTCAGCACATCCCCTTCCCAGTGTTCAATACTAAAATTGTAGCCAACTTTATTCTGTGATGTAAAGCGTTCGAAGTAGACGATGGTGCCTGGGACCATTTCCCGATGCAAATTGGTTTTTCTAATATGAAAAGGATTATGAACGAAAGTGTCCTCGAATTCGAGTCGCACTTTATTCGCGTAGGGCACGCCTGTATGATTTATTAAAACAGAAAAGCCAACAACGATAGTAGTGGCAATAAAATAGGGTCGGAGAAAACGGTTAAAACTTATTCCACTACTTAATATTGCTATTATTTCTGAGTTCTGGGCGAGCTTTGAAGTAAAAATAATAATAGCAATAAATAAAAGTAAAGAAGTAAATATATTAGAATAATAGATGACGAAATTGAAATAATAATTGACAATGATCTCATAGGCACCAGGTTGTGACCGCAAAAAAGCATCTAGTTTCTCTGAAATATCAAACACGATAGAAATGGCCATTATTATGCCCATTATAAAAAAGAAAGTTCCTAAAAAATTCTTAATAATATATCTATCGATGATCTTCATTTACTACAATCGAATTCCCAATTTTTTTACCATTATATCTTTCCAGGAGCTAAATGTACCTTCTATTATCTTTAGTCGTGCTTCTTTCATTAACCACAAATAAAAGGCCAGATTATGAATACTCGCAATTTGACCACCTAAATTCTCCTTTGCAGAAAACAAATGACGCACATAAGACTTAGAATAAGCAGAATCTACATAAGATGTCCCATTTGGATCTAATAGAGAAAAATCATCCGCCCATTTTTTATTTTTGATATTTATTATCCCTTCTGAAGTAAAAAGCATTCCGTTTCTACCGTTTCGAGTCGGCATTACACAATCAAACATATCCACACCCAAGGCAACATTCTCCAATAAATTAATTGGCGTTCCTACTCCCATTAAATAACGTGGCTTGTCTTCAGGTAATATAGCACAAACCACATCTGTCATTGCATACATTTCCTCTGCAGGTTCTCCAACAGAAAGCCCTCCTATCGCGTTTCCTTCCAATTCAAAAGAGGCAATCTTCTCTGCCGATTGTATTCTAAGGTCTTTATATGTACTTCCTTGAATTATCGGAAACAGTGTTTGTTCGAAGCCATATTTCGCTTCACCATTATTAAAATGATCGACACATCTTTTTAACCAACGATGGGTCATGTGCATCGATCGTTTTGCATACTTATAATCGCAAGGATAAGGGGTACACTCATCAAATGCCATTATTATATCTGCACCGATAGTACGTTGAATATCGATCGCATATTCAGGAGAGAAAAAGTGATAAGAGCCATCAATGTGTGATTTGAATTTTACGCCTTCCTCTTTTATTTTTCGCTGCGCTGAAAGTGAATATACCTGATAGCCTCCACTGTCAGTTAATATCGGTTTATTCCAACCATTAAACTTATGAAGTCCACCAGCCTTTTCCATCACTTCCATTCCAGGTCGAAGGTAAAGGTGATAGGTATTCCCTAAAATGATCTGCGCCTTGATATCATCGCTAAGCTCATGCATATGAACTCCTTTTACAGCGGCCACAGTCCCAACGGGCATAAAAATGGGTGTTTCTATTTTCCCATGATCCGTTTGAACCACTCCGGCACGTGCCTTAGTTAACGGATCTTGTTTGTTTAAGGTAAATTTCATAGTTATAAAGAATGGCGCAAAGATATTTTAATAAGCGGAAAGTGGTTAATATTTTACTACAAAGGAAAAGGGTCGTTAGAAAAGAGGTTTCGACACTTCAACAAAAGCTTAGTGTAAACTTGCTAAACCTGACATGCTAAATTATAAACCTAATCGCATCAGGTCTGTCTGAGCTTGTCGAAGACTTGTATAGGTATGTCATTTTCCAAATTCTGTATAATTTCTAGAATATTTCATTAAGTCATCCCAACGTTCCTCAATCAAAGCTTCCTTCTTTCTTCTAGACCATCCTTTAATTTTCTTTTCAAAATGAATTGCTTGCTCGATTGAAAAATATGATTGTAAAAACACAATTTCAACAGGTCTCCTTTTATATGTAAAGCATGATTTAAAATAACCTTCTTGATGTTGATCAAATCGATTTTGAATGTTGCTGGTTACACCTGTATAATACATATCATCAGCGCATTTTAAGATATAAACGTGATATTCGTTAAGCATAATCAAAAGTACATATGTATGTCAATATTTTTATACTGTAAAACACTGATTTTATTTGTAATAGTAGATTGAGGTTTCGACAAGCTCAACCTGACATGCTTTGTAATTTTACAAAACAAAAAAGCCTTGACGAAATACGCCAAGGCTTATGAATATTTTTAAAAAAAAAACTAACGTTGATGGATTGTTTTTATATCAACATAGCCATTTAGCTTACTGCCTTCAACCGGTGGTTCAGTTAACATTAATACCCAGAAATAAGTTCCATCAATTATTTTTCCATTCAAGTTTTCACCATTCCAATCATTCAGATAATTATTTGTTTCATACACCATCTTTCCCCAACGATCATAAATTACCAAACGTGAATCCGGGAATAGCTCAAGGTTTTCAATATGGAAGACTTCATTCAAGCCATCATTATTAGGTGTAAATACATTGACCGCCATAAGTGGACAATTATTCTCTGTATAGTAAGAATCTTCAGACCCTAAGGATAGTCCACAAGCATCGATAACTGTTAAATAATTATTAGAAAAGAAAGGAGGTTGATCTGTTGGGTTTACATTTAAAGAATCTGTATCATCAACAGGACTTCCACCCAAACTACCTCTTGTCCAGTAATATTCTAAGTCTCCATACCCTCCAGTTACTACTGCGTTCATGGTAGAAAACTCCAAAAAGTCGTTGCAAATTTCTTCGGGACCTCCCATATCTATCTCTAATGCAAAGGCATCTTCTATAAATGCTGTTGCAGAAAATTCTAAGGTATCACCACAAGAGAAAAATTTCATAATAAGGGTGAGTTCTTCTATTCCTTCTTCGATATTATCAAAAATTCCAATTATCGGTAAAGTATAGGTAGATTGTCCAGCTTCAAAGATGATATACTCAGGTAATGTTGCATAATCAACACCGTTTTCTGCTGTACCTTCAACAAATAATAATACTGTATCTGCCTCAGCATTAAGCAAACGATTAAAAATAAAATCGATTTGACATCCTTCTCCTACAAGCGAACTATCGGTAGGTGTTTCAATTTCGATCTCAACAATTGGAATCGCTCCAAAACTACCTGACTCTAAAAATACTGCCGAATCAAACGATCCATCACTAACATCAGACACTGCCATTTTAATGTGATACATTTCACCACATTCTACAGTAGCAGTGGCTTCTAAAACCACAGAAAAACCATCCATCTGCGTAGCTGTTGGACTTGTATTGTTTTCATTATCGACATAATAGGCGGAATTGGCCAGATAAAAAGGTTCAGGACAATTGGCTTCACTTCCAGAACTACCAAAACTTCCATTATTCAAGGTGTTGATGGTTACAGGAAGGTCTGTATTTGGAATTATTGCAATATTAATACCTTCATCTGTAAAAGGTCCATTTAGTCCCGGGCCGGATAAGAAGAAACCAAAAGCATCATTAAAGCTAGAGCACACATATTCATTATATTCTTCAGAAGAGAACACATATCGGAATAATACAACTTCTCCTAAGGGAATAAAGTCAAATTCTAAAACAGCCTCATCATTTGTTGTCCCTGAAGCGATCGAATCAAGATCCGGATCATTAAAAGCAGGGGCATCTCCAGCTAAGGAAGAACTTCCCGAATTATTTGGTCCAATTACATTAAAACAATCTCCAGAAGAAAGTACAATTCCATTTTCAATCGGAATATTTGAATTGGTCGAGTTAAAAAGTCCTGCATTTAAAAATGCCTGATCACCAGGAACACCGTTAAATAAAATATTAAAGATCTGAACATTCTCTCCAACCAAATATTCATTCACAAGATCGTTAACAGTGATGGTATTATCTACAACCATTTGTGCTTTTACTTGGTTTACAAATCCCAAACAAGCAATTAAAATAATACTAACCCAATTTAATTTCTTCATACTATTGTCTATCTATTCTTTGGTCGGTCCTTCTACTAAGTCAAATTTCTTTGACTCCTTATCTAATAATATTTATACTTCCTCTTTGTGTAAATTCTTTCCCTCTATTATCAATTCCGTCTAAAGTATAATTGTATACACCTATAGGTAAGTAATAATCGCCATCTTGTGCGTTACCACCCCAGCGTTGATCAAGAGAATTAATTTCATAAACTAACTTACCCCAACGATCATATATTAGCATTTTAATACTTTGAACATCATTTCCTTCAATTTTCAAGAAGTCATTCAGTCCATCATGATTAGGCGTAAACGCAGTAGGAACATAAACCAATGTTGGTGCTATATAATTTAAATAAGTCTTATCTGTACAACCAATACCTGAGAATACAGTAAGGGAAATAATATGATTTTCAGTATCTACATAGTTATGTATCGGGTTCATTTCATCGGAAGTGGCTCCGTCTCCAAACTCCCATAAGTTTTGAACCGAACTTGATGTAGAGAAATTTTGAAATTCAACAGTGTACAACTCATTGTCAGCATAATTCATAGTGGCAATTGCCGTTACGTCTTCAACACCAACAAAAACATTTCCTGTTCTTGTTGCCCCACAAGTATCTCTTACAAACAATTCATAGGTATTTGATTCGATAGGTTGGAAAGTCCAGCTATTATTCGAAACTCCTGTAAGTGGCCATGTATATAAGTAAGGGGATTCTCCTCCTGAGGCTTCACCTGAAATTGTAACAAGGCTTCCTAAACAAATAATAGTGTCGATCGACATGTTTATTTCCAAAGGATCGATAGGGATATAGATCATTTTATCATCTTCAGAAATGGTTCCACAACCGTCCATTACCTGAAAATATACTGGACCTGTTTCTGAAACACTACCCACCATTGTTTGTTGATAGCCAATCGTATCATTATCCGTATACCATAAGAATACATAATTACTATCTCCTCCCTGCGCTGTTCCATTCAGGAATGCAGACTCAAAACAAGAAACTACAGTATCATTGGGTCCGGCATCTACCAATAATGGTGGATAAACAGGTACATTCAATGTGAAATCCGCTGTTTCTGTAGGGAAGCTACATGCATCTCCAACGGTTACAGTATAGGTAGTTGTTGTTCCTGGAGAAACAGAAATGGTTGGTGTATTCTCACCAGAACTCCAATTATAGGTAAAGTTACCATAACCATACTGGGGATCAGGATCAAGGATCAAAGTGTCAATACAGACAACATTCGTATCAAGGCCTGATAATTCAATTGGCAATGGTTCTGCCACTATAAAATTCATTTCAGATGTTATGGTAGCATTTGAACACTCAGATGCAACATTGGTAATAAGTAAAATGGCTTCTTCCTCACCTTCAAACACACCATCATCAATTCCAGTAATCTGGAATGTAATTATATTCTCACCTGCAGGAAAGACTAAACTATCTGGTATCTGAGTATAATCAACTCCGGATATTGCCGTTCCACTAGTTTCCAAATAGATCCATTCTTCCATGCTGAAATCACCAAAACGTTCAAAAACCAAGGTCCCTACACCACAGTCTTCAAATAGTGTATTGTAAGCTTCTCCTACTGTAAGGTCTAATGAAACCGCAACAGCTGCATTACTACTAAAACTATCTTTCTGAAGAAATACATAAGAATCTAAAATACTATCTGAGGCATCACATATAACTAATTTAATATGATAAGTCTCTCCACATACTACATAGGCAATGGCTTGTAAAACAATTGTCATTCCATCTAACTGTGATTCAGTAGAGTCATACGGTATAGGAGTTCCATTTACCGGATAATCGTAATCAATAAAATATTGTGCATTATCTAAACCTCCAGGAGGACAATTAGTATTCCCAGCTGGTGGGTCTCCGTTATTTACCGTATTAATTGAAACGGGTGTTGTAGTTCCTGGTATTAAGGCAATATTAGTAGATCCATCAGGAAAACCAGCAGGGGAAGTATAAGTTCCTGTAACCCCTGGTCCGGCAATAAAGAAACCAAACGCATCCATATAAGATGCGCATACAAAATTATTATACTCTTCCGAACCAAAAACATAGTTAAAAACGATCGTATCTCCATTAGGAATAAAATCAAATTCTATAGCGATAACATCATTTGTATTTAAAGGTGCGGTAATTGAGGCTATATCAGGATCAAAATAACCATCCCCAATTCCAGGCTGAGAACTACCTCCATTAGTATTTGGGCCAATCGCATTCATCACCCCACCACTCGCCATTATAAAACCTTCTGAAATTCCAATATTAGAATTTTCCGAATTAAAATAACCGGCCTGAACAACCATCTGGTTTGCAGGCATTCCGTTTACTGTTATATTACTAACAGAAACACCTTGTCCAACCAATACGTCCATAACCAATTGTTCAACAGTCATTGAAGTATCAACGATCATTTGAGAAAAGCCCCGAAAAGGTAGTAAAAACAAGGAAAAAGCTAAAAGGTAAATTGTAAATTTTACTTTCATTACATAGATGGTTTGCATGCTTGACGCAGCCTATAATTCAAAGTTGCTTCAAGTGTTGGACAAATTAAAAATTTATATTCAACCCACCTATTTTAATGCTTTAAAACTGAATAAATCACAATTTTTTAACTGACCGTTATATAGCCTTAAAATAATTCTTATTTCACGATTTTAACCTCAAAGTTTTAGCAGAAATTGTATTTTCGGACAAAGAAAAAAAAATGCAAAAAACACAAACATATATCCAGGAAAATAAAGATCGTTTTCTTGAAGAATTATTCGAATTAATTAGAATTCCATCTATTAGCGCAGATCCTGCTTATAAAGGAGACATGCTTAAAACAGCCGATTGGTTGAAGGCAAAAATGGAATCGGCTGGTGTTGATTTTGCCAGAATTGATGCAACGGCCGGTCACCCGATCGTTTATGCTGAAAAAATGATCGATAGCAATTTACCTACTGTACTTGTTTATGGTCATTATGATGTGCAACCCGCCGACCCACTAGAATTATGGGACACTCCTCCATTCGAACCTGAAGTAAGAAAAACAGATATTCATCCCGACGGAGCAATCTTTGCTCGTGGAGCATGTGACGATAAAGGTCAGATGTTTATGCATCTAAAAGCTTTTGAAGCAATGGTTGCCTGCAACGAATTGCCTTGCAATGTGAAGTTTATGATTGAAGGGGAAGAAGAAATAGGATCGGAGAACTTGGGAATCTATATCAAAGAAAAAACAGCAGAACTTAAAGCCGATGTTATCTTAATTTCTGATACTGGAATGATCGCCAATGATATACCTTCAATAACTACTGGTCTACGTGGATTAAGCTACATGGAAGTTGAAGTTACCGGACCTAACCGTGATCTTCATTCAGGATTATATGGTGGGGCCGTTGCTAATCCTATCAATGTTCTTTGTGATATGATCTCATCTCTTACAGATGAAGATAATCAAATTACTATTCCCGGATTTTATGATAAAGTACTTGAGCTAAGCGATGAAGAAAGAGCAGAGATGGCTAAAGCTCCTTTTAATCAGAATGATTTTAATCGCTCGATCGATATCGGAAAAGAAAGTGGAGAAAAGGGATTTTCAACGCCTGAGAGAACATCAATCAGACCAACGCTAGACGTGAACGGAATCTGGGGTGGTTACACTGGTGAGGGTGCAAAAACAGTATTACCTTCAAAAGCTCATGCTAAAATTTCAATGCGCTTAGTGCCTCATCAGAATTCCGTTGAGATCAGTAATTTATTTGAAGAACATTTTAAATCTATAGCACCGGAGAGTGTAAAAGTTAAGGTAATACCCATGCACGGTGGTGAAGGTACTGTTGTACCTACTAATTTTCCGGCTTACCAAGCGGCAAGTAAAGCATTGGAAAGATCTTTTGGCAAAAAACCAATTCCTGTAAGAAGTGGAGGGTCGATACCTATCGTTGCTTTGTTTGAAGAAGTACTTGGATTAAAGTCTATTCTCCTGGGATTCGGATTAGATAGCGATGCTATTCATTCACCTAATGAGAATTATGGACTTTTCAATTTTTATAAAGGAATTGAAACCATTCCCTACTTTTTTGACGAATACCGGGAAATAAAAAAATAAACCGAGCTGGTATCCGTTTTTTAGTGAGAAGCTATTTCAATATTGAGATGAATTAATTTTTTCTTTCTTTGGCTAGCTCTTTATTTTACTTTGAGCAACTCTGCATAACAGCTTACGGGTAGCACTATATCTCAAAGCTACACAAGGGAAAACCTGAGCTGCTCAACTATTTTTGAATCGAGCTTTTACTTTTTAGAATAAACAAATGAGGTTAACAATTACACTATTATTCACTTCTATTTTTTTAATCTCTTGTGGGATCTATGAAGACCTGAGTTTGGTCGGTCAGCCCGAGGTAGAAGTCAAAGGAATAAGTGACGGAAATATAGAATTGGATTTAATTCTTGAGATCAATAACCCAAACAATCAATCTTTTCATGTAAAAAAGGCCTCCTTTGAAATCTATCTCAATGATCAACTCATTGGCCATACAACGATGGATAAAAAAACCAAAATAAAAGCCAATTCGAACGAAGAGTATTCGTTTCCTATGAAAATCAAACTCGATGGAAAAGATCTATCTTTAGGCATGCTGCTCGGATCCATTTTTCAAAGCCGTGTTGAACTTAGAATCGACGGTGATATTAAAGCAGGTACTTTCTTTTATAATCAACGTTTCCCAGTCGAATGGGAAGAAAGAATAAGTTTATAAGAACAGCTATTGAAATGAGTAAAAAACAGAGCATACAAATTATAATTTTTCTTTTTTTATTGAGTCCGACTTCATGCAGCACTCAGAGTAAAGACAAAACTATGGAGGAAACACATCAATATACGAACGAACTGATAAATGAGACCAGTCCCTATCTTTTACAACATGCTCACAACCCAGTAGATTGGTACCCTTGGGGAAAAGAAGCATTTGAAAAGGCGGAAAAAGAGAATAAATTGGTGCTCATTTCTATTGGTTATGCGGCCTGCCATTGGTGCCATGTTATGGAACATGAATCTTTTGAAGACAGCACGGTCGCCAAAGTGATGAACGATCACTTCGTTTGTATTAAAGTTGATAGAGAAGAGCGGCCCGACGTAGATGAGATCTATATGACTGCGGTGCAATTGATTACTGGTCGCGGCGGCTGGCCATTAAATTGTTTTGCATTACCTGATGGTCGTCCTTTTTACGGTGGAACTTATTTCCAAAAGGACCAATGGATACAGGTTCTAAATAGTCTGAACGACACCTATAACAATGACAAAGCAAAGATTGAAGAATATGCTACTTCCTTAGCTGAGGGAATTAAAAATGCCAATTTAATTGAAGTAGTAGATGAAAAAGCTGAATTTAAACTCTCTACACTAAATGAGATGGTAGCTAATTGGAAACGCTCTTTTGATAAGCAAGAAGGCGGGCCTGATAAAGCACCCAAATTCCCTATCCCTAATAATTATCAATTCTTATTTCGCTATGCTGCATTAACGCATCAACAGGATCTGGCTGATTATGTAAAGCTCACTTTAAACAAAATGGCTTGGGGAGGGATCTATGATCAAATTGGTGGTGGTTTTGCCCGGTATTCTACCGATAAAAATTGGAAAGTACCTCACTTTGAGAAAATGCTCTATGATAATGCTCAATTGATCAGTCTTTATTCTGAAGCCTATCAGGCTAGCAAAGATGAAATGTATAAAGAAACTGTTTATGAATGTATTGAATTCAGTCTAAATGAACTCCATGATTCAGAAGGCGGGTTTTACAGCAGCCTGGATGCAGATTCAGAAGGGGAAGAAGGAAAATTCTATGTATGGACGCAGGAAGAATTAAAAAGTCTACTCGATGAGGACGAGTATAAATTTGTAAAAAACTACTACAATATAAATTCTAAAGGCTATTGGGAACATGATAATTACATTTTACTAAGAGATGCTACGGACAAAGATTTTATTACTAAAAACAACTTGGATCATGAGTCATTTGCTCAACTCAAAAAGAGTGTTAAAAAGAAATTAATGGAAGCCAGAGATAAAAGGATTCGTCCGGGATTGGATGATAAGATCCTCACTTCCTGGAATGGATTAATGATCACTGCCCTCTGTGATGCCTATTCCGTTTTTAGGGATGATTCTTTTTTATTAGGAGCTGAAAAGGAAATGGAGTTTTTACTTTCCAAACAATTAAAAGAGGATGGTAGTTTATATCATTCGTATAAGGAAGGTAGATCCACAATAAATGGCTTTTTAGAAGATTATGCCGCAGTTATCCAAGCATTAGTAAAACTCTATACCGTCAGTTTTAATGAAGAGTATTTAGTAAGAGCAAAAGCATTGAGCGAATATGCAATCGAACATTTTTATAATGAAGAGAGCCATATGTTTTATTTCACTTCCGATCTGGATGATCCTTTAATAGCAAGAAGTTATGAAACAAACGACAATGTAATTCCCGCTTCTAATTCGATTATGGCTAACAATCTATTTTATCTTGGTCATTATTTCGACGATAGTAAGTTCATTTTATATTCTGATGATATGCTAAATAACATTGTACCCTCGATGCACACTTATGGTCCGAGTTATTCTAATTGGGGAATGCTATTGCTCCATCACACCTTACCGTTTTATGAAGTGGCTATTACCGGTAAAGAATATGAAGAAAGATTTGAGGAACTGTCTTCTTATTACTTACCAAATATTTTAAAATTAGGAGCTAAAAAAGAAAGTGATTTACCGTTATTAGAAGGGAAATTTGAAAAGGGCACTTTTATTTATGTTTGTGAAAATAAAACATGTCAGATGCCTGTTGAAGAAACAAAGACCGCCTTAAAACAAATCCAATATTAATGAAGAAAATATTCTTAAGTCTTTTCTTCTTAGGATATCTACTAAGTAGTGGATACGCTCAGGTTCTTTCTCTTGTCCCCCACCCTTTGCAAAATTTTCAGCATCCCTTTAATGAAAAATTCATTCAACGGAATCAAATAACATCCATTCAAGTGGAGATCTCCTCGAAGAAAGAAATGGATATTATTCGGGCTGCCTATCGTTTTCTCGTTTTTGAATTCAACAGTAATGGAAGAATGGTTAGTGAGAAAAATTTTAAAATTGGAGAAGTTGACACTTTGAATTTTGCCTTTGAATATAATGATGAAGGAAGAATGATATTAGAACAAGAATACATTGGGAGTGGGATTTTAGAAAAGAAATACAGCTATGATGATGAGGGAAATAAAAAGCGTGTAGAATACAGAAAAATAGATGCGTTTAGTGATCATAGTAATCTTCTTTCCATCGACTCGATAAAAACGATCATCCTGGATGATGGAACCATCGTTCAAACGTATTTTAATGATTATGGTAGACAATACCGAGATGTTCGGGTATACTTCGACACCTTAGGATATTTAATTCGATACAGAGAAACATTTATATTGTCACATAAACAGAATAGCATAGATTATTCTTACACCGACTTCGGCTTACTAAAAGAGATCAATTATAATTTTGCCCTTAATGACAAAACAAGAAGGGAAGAATATTTATATAATGATGAAGGCGTACCCGATACATTTTTGATCTATGAAAATAGTGAATTAACAGAAAGAAAAGAATACTTGTACAATGCTGATGGGAGTTTAAAAGCAATTCTATTCAAGGAAATGGAAACCAATCTGATTAAGATCTGGGAGATGACGTATGTAAAGGAGATGGAAGAGGGAATCCTTCTCCGTAGTACTACGAAGGGTGAAAGCTCGGAGATGGAAGATGGGAACACGGAAATGGAAGAAAAGGAGGGGAGTAAGAATTGAGAGTGCTCTATCCAGAAAAGCACACTCGATTGCGGCTCGAAAAACTATTTTATAACAGAACATATTAACCTTCGCCGCCTTTATCAGCTTCTATTCCACAACCCCGGATTTCATCCAGGGCAAAAATAATTGGACTCCTTCAGAGTCCTTCCATAGGAAGATCAATGCTTGTAAAACGTAGAATCGTTTAATAATAAAAACGGTCAACACTAATCAGGGAAGCACACTTCGTTGCGGCTCGAAAGTCTATTTTATAACAGAACATATTAACCTTCGCCGCCTTTATCAGCTTCTATTCCACAACCCCGGATTTCTTCCG
>JAUVAY010000189.1 GCA_030591505.1 Flavobacteriales bacterium
AGTAATAAATTATTAGGTCTTGATGCAAAATTTATTTGTTGTGATATTTATGATCTTCCGAATCACTTGAGCGAGGAATTTGATATTGTATTTACTTCCTATGGGGTTATTGGTTGGTTACCTGATATGAATAAATGGGCGAAGATCATCGATCACTATCTAAAACCAGCAGGGGAGTTGCTTCTAGTGGAATTTCATCCTGTAGTTTGGATGTTTGATGAAAAATTTGAATCTGTTGATTATAGCTATTTTAATAAAGAGGCTATAAAAGAGGAGGTAGATGGTACTTATGCAGATCAGGAAGCACCATTAAAACTGAAATATATCTCATGGAACCATGACCTTTCTGAAGTGATGATGGCGCTTATAAACAATGGAATGGCGATTAATAAATTTGAAGAGTATGATTACTCTCCATATAATTGCTTCCTTGCAATGGAAAAGATAGCTGAACGGAAATTTCAAATTGGAAAACTGTCAAACAAAATTCCATTGATTTATTCCATTTTGGCGAAAAAAGAAGAATAAAAGTTTCTTGATGCGTATTAAGCTATATTTTTATAGAGATAATTAAAGGGTCTTAGAAGAGAATAAATGCCATTTAAAAAACCAGAAATACCGATAGCACCTGATAAGAAAAAAGGGCATAACGCACTTGGTAATAATCGTTTTTTCGATGCCAAAATGGGTATTGCAGGAGCTTTCTTGATGGGAGGCATAGTGTATTTTATCAATGCTGATCATGGTTTCTATCCAGCATTGACAGCAGGCTTAAAACAAGCTTTTTATACCTTCTTTATGGCGAGTATTAATATGAAAATATGCGAGAATATCGCTATTCGGTATAAGAGTGTAAAACTATCGGTCTTTTTAGCGGTACTTATAGCATCAATTATTACCATTGGAGCAACATTCTTAGTTCATACTATAAAAGGCACACCTGAGCCCATTGCATCAACCATTCCTACAGTTATTCTTTCTCCGCCTACATTATTATATTGGGCCTTGAGAAAAAGAAAGCAGTTGCATCGTTTGTTCGATAATTTTTAAATTATGAAAAGAGGAGTTTTATATATTGTGATGCTCTCGAGCATGGCATTTTCATGCAATAAAGAAGAGCCGAAAGAAATTAATGACAAGCCGATGCCTGAGACGGGTTATTTTAAAGATGTTATCAGCTTAGCTAATAATGATACCTGTTCGAACTTTATATTGATTGGTGATTGGGGTTCTCCGGGTGATGGACTGACAGCCGTTTCCGGACAAATGGCTGAAGTAGCCGAGCATTTGACCTTGGATTTTATATTAACTGCGGGTGATAATTTTTATCCCGATGGAGTGGATTCTATTAACGACCCTTATTTTAGCATATATACAGAGAATTTCAATCAAAGTTCTTTGCAAGTGCCATGGTATATAAGTGTAGGTAATCACGATCATCATGGAAGTATTCAGGCACAGATAGATTATAGTGATTTGGACGAAAGGTGGAACTTTCCTTCAGCATTTTATAAGTTATGTATGCCGCTTAATAGCTATGGTGATAGTTTAGGAATTATCGTTATTGATTCTCAGGCTCTAAAAACTGATCCAAGTAATATGAATCAGGCAAATTGGATAAATAGTGTTGCCCAGAATATGGATCATCAATGGAAGATCATGCTCGGTCATCATAATCTATACTCGTATGGCTATCATGGAGAAAGTGCTACGATGATAAATTTAATAGAGGATGTACTCTATGATAATGAAATAGATATTCATTTTGCTGGGCATGAACATGACATGCAACATCTTAGAACTGCTGGATATACCGATTTTGTAATTAGTGGATCAGCGGGTAAAACACGTCCAACTGATAGTGGTCCCCTTTCTTTGTTTGCGCTTTCCGAATATGGATTTTCATTTGTTCGGGTAAGTAAATATACGCTTCAGTATTATTTTATCAATCAATATGGCGATGTGGTTTATAGCTTTGAAAGGCATAAATAAAAGCTAAGTATCTCTTGTAGAACTTAAAGAAATAGAGATAAACAAAAAAGGCTACCCCAATGAGATAGCCTTTTCATAATCTTTTATTTTTCTATTATTTTTTGACCACCTTCTTAATAAAGGTTTCTCCTTCAATTGTTAATCTAACAAAGTACATCCCTGCATTCCAGTCAGAAGTGTTAAACTCCATTGTGTTTGTTCCTAGCACAAATTGATCATCGAATAAAGTTTGGATTTTCCTTCCACTAATATCATAAACCTCTCCTCTAACATCTGTATTATGCAATAGGTTAAAACTAATGCTTAAAGAATTCTCAATTGGGTTGGGGTATACCTGATATTTTAGTGCTGCTTTGTTTACTTCATTGATACCAACGGTCGCAGGATCAAAAATATTTATATCATCAATATGAACATTATTTCCATCACCCGAATTAAACTCAAATAAGAAACGGAAATTTTCAATTAAGTAAAGTGAAGTAATATTATCAATATAAGCTTCTTCCCATTCATCACTTTCAGGAGTAAAATAGCCAAGGTGATTAGGAGCTGTCACTAATGTTCCATCCGTCGCTTTCAAGGTTTGCTTTGTGATCCACGTTGTTCCACAGTTTTTTGTAACCTTCAATCTTAGGTAATCAGCATCATCATTATGACGTTTTGCATAGGAATATTTAAAAGTAATAACCACATCATCTAAACCGCTTAGGTCAATAGGCTTACTCTCAAGGATGTCTCTATTCCCTTCATCCTGATAGTAATTTTTTAATATAGCTGATTTTGAACCTGAATTCGAAACACTAGTGCTAACTTCCCAATATCGATCCTCGTCTGTAGAAGAGATCGCCCAATCATTGTTTGGAAAGGAGATGTCATTTTCAAATCCTTCTTGGTAGGGTGTTGAAGCGCCAACATCTGGCAATACATTAATAAAAGCATCTCTGCTTTCTGTAATTTCCGTTATTCCATTACCTATCGTTAATGAAACCTGATGAAAACCTTCCGTATTATAAACAACTACAGGATGTTCTTCTGTACTTGTAGAAGGTTCGCCTCCTTCAAAAGTCCATGTCCATTCTGTGTCGCCATTATAACTAAGGTTTGTAAATTCAACACTTGTGCCAACACAAATTCTTTTTTCATCCGCTTCAAAATCAGCAGAACATAAAATAGGATCTTCATCAACACCGGTATCAGAAAGGTTGGCGGTAGACCATAATTGGTTTCGTTGTGCCGTTGAAGATTCCAAAGCATCGATCATTCTTGATGATTGGCCTGCAGTAAACATTCGTCGACAAGAAGCGTAATCCATATAATTTTGAATATTATCCAAAGATCCACAGCTTGTAGTAGTTATGCTACATCCACTACTGTTTCCTTCTGTATTAGGCGTATCATCATTTCCAAAATAACCATCAAAATCATCAATATTACAATTTGAAGCTAGACCAGGTTCATTTGAACTCCCCCATGTGTGAGGAAGATCAAGCCAGTGACCGACTTCATGAGTTAAGGATCTTTCATCAAAACCAAATTGGTTGTTGTCAATAACAATTCCATCATCTTCAGGGTACCAATGAACTGAGCTAGGATAATAAGAATATCCTCCAGCCTGTCCATTCAAAACGGTCTCTGTAATCCAAATATTAAGATACGACTCTCTACCCCAGTGAATTAGATCCTTCACCTGGTTATCTCCTACATAGGTAAGTTGAGATACAGTCCGTGTAATACCATTGGTGCAATTATTATCCGGATCGTATTGCGCCATACGAAATTCAATTTTTGGAATACCTATAATGTCAGTAAAAGCATCCGCAACTTGATCTAGATCATCATTGATCGCCATAAAATCAATGTTTAATCGTTCAAGCGCACCATAGATTACTTCATCGCTAACGTTTTCTGGTCCGTTGTTATGTATAACGTGAAAAACGATGGGAATAATAACTGTATCAGGGATTAATTTATTCGTGTTCGAAAATTGCTGAGAAAGTTCATAGGACTCTTTTTTTATTAGTTCAGCAGCTTCCCTTGCTCCTGGATTAGCTTCATACAATTGCTCTGTTGCATCGTACCATCCACAATCTTGTTCATCCACCTCTTGCGCCATTCCCGAAAATGAAATACTTGCTAAAAGAAATAATGTGAAACTAAATTTTTTGATCATTTTTTGCTCTTTATACTGTTTATTAATCATCAATTTTC
>JAUVAY010000130.1 GCA_030591505.1 Flavobacteriales bacterium
TACTTATCAATACCACATGTTAATGTACAATGGGAAAATGGATGCAGTCTTATTTAAAAATCTAGGTTACTCAGTATCAAATCCGAAAGCGAGACCATACCTATATACTCTCCATCTTCTTCTACAGGAGCCATTCTTATCCCAATATTAGTCAATAAACTAGCAACATATCGTGCGTCCATATCAGCGGGAACACTAACTAAAGGTTTGGTCATTATTTCAAATACATTTACTTCTTCAGAAGTTTTATCCTTAATTATAACACCCACAATAAAATCATGCACACTTACAATTCCAAAAGCATCTTTTGGATGTCGCTTCTTTACGACTAGTGATACCACCTTTTCTTTTCGCATAATTTCGACAGCCTCCTTAGCGGTGGCCATACCATCAATAAGAATCACCTTACCATTCATCACGTCTTTTGCACTTTGAAAACTCCTTTTATTGTCCATTTTTATACTTTATTTAATTTTTCTATTGCTAACTGTTTTGTTTAATCTCGCCATTAAAAATATTTATCGCGTGCTTGGTCTTTGAATTTTTTCATTTGGCTTTCTAATCCAATTATATGTTCTGCCGGTACAACTATCGCAATACCGGTTCCTGGTTTTTTAAAATCACCAGCTTCCGAAATCACTTCCAAAAGTTTTTCTACAACATGCTCTTCAACAAGAACTAAAATAATTTCTGTCTGGTCTTCGATCGTAAGTCCAAAAAAGGACTTTGCTTCATGTATTCCTGTACCCCTGGCAGGAATGATAGTAGCTCCAGTGGCTCCGCCTTTCTTCATTGCATCAACTACTTTATCGCTGACATTTGGTTTTACAAAAGCAATAATTAATTTAAACTGCATCTTTCTGATTTTTAATTATTTAATAATCGTGTTTTTAAACTTATAATTTGTGCATAGCCCAATACCGCTATAATAGGAAAAAGACTAGCGAAAGCAATTAGCCCAAATCCGTCGATAGCAGGATTTCGGCCAGGTACAGCGCTCGATAAGCCTAATCCAAGTGCAGCAACAATTGGAACCGTTACCGTTGAAGTGGTAACACCTCCTGAATCATATGCCAATGCAATTAGTGTCTTTGGGGTAAAAAAGGTTTGAATTATTACAATAACATAGCCTACCATAATATAAATATATAATGGTGTACCGCTTACAATTCGATATGTACCTAATGCCAATGCGAAAGCTACTCCTATAGCAACTACAATCCGGAGTCTCAAGGGGTTAATTGTTCCACCGGAAACTTCACCTGCTTTAATGGCAACTGCTATAAGCGATGGTTCGGCTATGGTAGTAGAGAAACCGATTAAAGCGGCAAAAATATATATCCAATAATATAATTTCCAATCTGTGAGATCCGCTCCACTTGAACCAATAAATGCTGGATCGGATAATTGGGATGCCATTATTTTACCTACAGGAAAAAGGGCTTTTTCTAATCCCAATAAAAAGAAAGCTAATCCCACTACAACATAAACACCACCAATTATCATTTTTTTTAAATGGGGAAGGGGTTGTTTTAAAACGACAAGTTGAAAAAAAATGATTAATGCCAGTATAGGAAGTACATCCCTCATGGTATACATTAAGATCAAAGCAAATTCTGATAAATGTTCAATCATTATTCAATTTATACTATTAAAACCAAAACAAGCCATAAGCCATCACAAAGATCATGGGCAAAAGCGATGCAAAAGCAATCAGGCCAAAACCATCAATCAATGGACTCCTTCCTTTTATAACTGTAGCAAGCCCAACCCCTAAAGCAGTAACAAGCGGTACAGTAATCGTAGAGGTTGTAACCCCACCAGCATCATAAGCCAGACCAATAATTTCCTTTGGAGCTATCAATGTCATCAGCATAACCAACACATATCCCCCGATAATTAAATAATGTAAAGGCCAACCTTTTAAAATCCGCAACACTCCGATTACGATTGCAAGGCCAACCGAAAAAGCCACTGTTAATCGCATACCCAAGGCAAAAGTATCAATGGTATTCTGATTGCTATCAATCAACCCGGCAAACGAAGATATTGATGCCGCTTCTTTTGCAACAGCTATTAAAGCCGGTTCGGCTATAGTCGTAGAAAAGCCAAGCAGAAATGAAAAAGCCAATAGCCAAAAAATGCTTCCTTTTTTTTTCGCCAATGCATAAGCCATTGACTCTCCTATGGGAAATAATCCCATCTCCAAACCTTCGATAAAAAGCATTAAACCTACAATCACTAGCAGGATACCGAATATGACCTCACCAATTTCAGGAAATGGTTGCCTTATTACAACACTTTGAAAAAAAACAACGACAATAATTATTGGAATAAGATCCGTTACAGCGGCCCAAAGTTTTTTAAGAATGGTCAATAAATAATATCGGTACTTCACAAACATTTAGTACATTTTCCGTAATGCTAACATACATCAATCATCAAACTGATTTTACTAATTTATATAGTTTTTTTGGATGTCCTATCAATATTGTTGAAAACCGTCAATACAAAACGCTATCAAGGTACTTACTCAAATCAATTTACAAGAAGAAGAATACAAGGTAAATAAAAAAGCAAATGGACTGAATTCCAGATCAGGAAATTCAAGCTATCTTAGGTTTAAATAATGTAATAGAAGGTTAATTATTCATTTACTGGCGAAAATATTTCGAACTCTATATCCCCACATTCTCAAACTTCATCTGGAATTTAAGAAAATGGTGGAAAGGCATATATCTTTGTGTTTTAAAACATTACAAGATTAACCCAATAGCATTACAAGCGATGTTATAAAAAAATAATTTGACCTAAAATTTATATCCAGCACTAAATGATGGCGATGGAAGAATTGGATAACTAAGAAATAAATTGATTCCACCTCTAAAAAACCATCCCTTCTTTTTTTGATACCTATACATTAATGGAATCATTACTGCAGGCATATCGTGATACCAAGACTTTGTAGGGTTATTTGAACTAACATAATATTCTACTCTATAAACCGCCCCAATTCCAAATTCAAAATGGTGATGCTGAAGTGGTTTGCTTATCATTGAAATGGTTATGGGGAATGCAATGGATGACTGGAAATCCGGAAGTACTCCTATTCTAAGATTTATTTTTCTTCTTTTTCCAACAACCCTTTCATAATTGAAGGAAATAAAACCATCGCTAAAATCATGACGCAATACATATACTTCTGCATAAACGCCATTTTTACCTAATTCTGAATACGCTGTTTCTTGAGAAAATAACTGATTGCTAAAAAATATTATACTGAAAGAAATAAATATTAATACTCGCATTCTTTTAAATACAATGGGTAATAAAAGTAACCAATTAAGGATGAATTATTTCATTTTCTTTAGGGTTTATTCAATAGAAACTGCTAAGTCCATTTGCTTATTTATTTGATCTGGAAATTTAAATGTTTAATTATCCCATAGCCCTTTCTGTCACTCATTTAAAATCTCTTCATTTAATACTTAAACCATTTGTATCAACTAATTCGTCTCATTACACTTTCAGTAATCCTATCACATCTAGTAAATCCAAATTCGAATACATTTTTATCATTGGAAATTTCAAAGAGCTTCTCTTTAAGCATGGCCTTTGAGCGATGTAAACGCACTTTTATATTAGCGACAGTTAGGTCTAATGCAATTGCAATTTCTTTTAAACTCATCTCTTCCACTTCTTTCATAATATAGACAGTTCTATATTTCAAGTCTAAATGATCAATGGCTTTTTCCAGTAATTGTTTTGCTTCATTACGAATCATTTTATCTTGTGGATTTAGTTCTTTTCTATCTGGAATTTCTATTAGAGTATTTCTCTTATTACTATCAAAATCTTGGTTTAAATGATAAAGCCTTCCTTTTTCTTTTATTCGCGCCAACGCTTCGTTTATTCCTATTCGAATAAGCCACGTTGAAAAAGAGGATTCTAATTTAAACTGGTATAGTTTGGTAAAAGCCTTGATATAACTGTTCTGCATTATATCTTCAATCTCTGCCTCATCATTTAAATAGCCTCTAATTATCCGATACAATTTTTGATTATTCCTTCTAACCAATATCTCATAGAGTTCCTTTTCTCCACTGAGAATACGCTTTATAACTTCCCTCTCTTTTATTTTATGATTATTAAAATCATTGATGTTTATAGCTTCCATCTTGTTGTCTTTTTGTTTTAGATAAAGAAGTAGAAAAAAAGTTACAAAATTTTGTATCCTTTTTTAAAATCCGATATCAAAAGCCTGTAACAAATTTATAAACAATTAAAAAAAACAAGTTATGGATTCAAATGAACAACTAGTAAAAAACCTATTAAAATACACTTTTGGTATTGTTCCAATTGTTGCAGGACTCGACAAGTTTACAAATATTTTAACTGATTGGAGTCAATATATTCCAGTAGAAATAGCCGAAACACTCCCTTTTGAGGCTTCTGTATTTATGATGATAGTGGGTATCATTGAAATTGTAGCCGGTATTCTTGTGCTAACAAAAACTAAAATCGGTGCTTATGTTGTTTCCGCTTGGTTGACTGCCATTGCCTTAACACTACTATTTAGCTGGAGTTATGTAGATATTGCTGTAAGAGACTTAGTTATGGCTATTACAGCATTCTCATTGGCAAAACTATCAGAAAACAGTTAATGGCAAATTCAATAATTAATAAACTGAAGTTAAATGGAAATCCAATTTCAAGAGAGGGAAATCCAAAAAACACCATTCATCACGTTGTGGTAAAAAATCCACTGCGTGATGATGCTTTTGATCAAGCTGATGCCTTAAAGATTGAGCTAATTTCAACAAAGTTTGAAGAGATTATAAAAATATTAGGACTAGATATTACTGATGATAGTATAAAAAACACACCTAATAGAGTGGCAAAAATGTATGTGAATGAAATTTTTAAGGGACTGAATCCCAAAAATAAACCTAAAGTAACTGTGTTTGAAAATACATATAATTATCAATCACCTTTAATAGAATTAAATATCCCCTTTACGTCTTTTTGTGAACATCATTTTGTCCCAATTCATGGCATAGCCAATATTGCTTATATCCCAAAAGATCATATAATTGGCCTTTCAAAAATTCACAGGATTGTCGATTATTATTCACGTAGACCACAAGTTCAAGAACGATTAACAATCCAGATACTACAAGAACTATCAACTATAATTCAAAGCAATGATGTTGGAGTTGTGTTAAACGCAAGTCATAATTGTATTTCTTGCAGAGGTGTTGAAGATTTAGGAAGTTCGACTCTTACTTCTGCATTTACAGGGAAATTAGAAAGTGATAATAATGTAATGTCAATTTTACTCGGTTCAAATGGTAAACAGTGAATGGAATAATAATTGAACGAGTGCTTTAAAAGCATCAAGTAATAAGGAAGTTGATGTGGATTACAAAATTTACTTTACTACGTTCAATGATTGCTATCGCTATTCTATTTACCTTTTATATAGTTATTATAACATTTCCTTTTTTATGCCCACTATCAACATATCGATGAGCTTCTACCATTTCTTCTAATTGATAACGTCTATCAATGATCGTTTCTATTTTCCCGGCTTCATAGAGCTCTTTGATGAATTGTAGATCTTCTGTCTTAAAAGTTAGATCATTCGATGAATTTAAAGCATCGAGGTAAATCCCGGTTTTCTTTAGAGATCTCTTACGTTCAGAAGAAACAATCTTGGATACTGAATCAAAAATCACATCATAAGTATCATTGCTATCGTTGAAATTCTCTTGGGTATAATCAATTACCTTATCTGCTCCAAGAGATTTAACCATTTCTAGATTGCCTGTGCTACAAACACCCGTAACTTCTGCCCCAAAGTATTTTGCAAGCTGAACAGCATATGTTCCAAGGCTTCCAGATGCACCATAAATAAGAACTTTCTGCCCTTTTTGAATAGTTGCTTTTTGTAGAATAAGTAATGCAGTTAATCCTCCATTAGGAAGGGGAACCACTTCTTCATAGGTCAAATTACTTGGTTTCAAAGTAATAAGATCATCCTCAGACATACACTTATATTCTGCATATGCACCAAAACTAAATCCCTCGAAGGTTGATGCGAAAACCTTGTCACCTTTCTTAAATAGCTTTACATCTTTGCCTATTTCTACAATTTCTCCTGCCAGATCCATTCCCAGTATTTTATTTCTAGGTCCTTTAAAACCAATCATTATACGCATGATCGGTGTAAAAAAGAAATCCTTTATTGGTCCTAAACCAGGCTTTAATGCACGAATTTTCGCATCCCCTATGTGCGCTGTTGTAGCGTGTATTTTTATAAGCACTTCATTGTCCTTTGGTCTAGGCTTTTCTACTTCCATTAATTTAAGAACTTCCGGAGGACCATATTTTGTGCATATTATTGCTTTCATTTTCTCCATTTCGGTGATCCTTTAGTATAAAAGTAGCGTTTTATTTACTACGTGATGCGTGACGGCCAGTCAAGGTTGTACTTCAAAGAAATTCAGGATATGATAGCAATTCGTTTATTCCTTTATGAGTCGAATCACAGATCTCTTCTCTCCAAATTCAATACTCAGCAAGTAAACTCCTGCAGGCGCTTCAATATTCAGGTTGAGAACTTTACGTTCATAGAACTTTGAAGACCATATAGCTTTTCCAGTCAAATCTGTAATCGTAGTTGAAATAGAACTATACCTTTCTCCTAGATCAACTGTGAAATTACCATTTGTCGGGTTAGGATACAGCGTTAAATTTTCGTTTTGCAAATGAGAGATATCATTAATTATGTTGCATGGCGATGTTCCTCCTATAAGGCTATAGTCGAATAGCATTGGCTCACAAGTAAACACTATACCAAGAGATGTCATAAATGGTTTTAAAAATGTGGAACTTGCTTCTTTGTTTACTATAATATTTTGGGAGGTACTATCTATAATAACACAATTAGCCTTGGCATTAACTACATCTCCACTCTGAGACAAGATAATTATTTCGCTGTTATCTTCCATATAATAAATTGATCCAGCTGAAGCTTCAACTATTACTTGTACTCCTGAACATATGTAATAAGCCGACCCATCCAGGTCGTTAATTGTTGAGTCATTATAAATATGGTACACTCCACCGTTTGGATTATTGTTAGCAGGTGGGATTATATAATTACATAGTTGAGCGGAAACGGATATAGATAAGCCAATAAATAGAATAGATAATAATTTTTTCATAGTCTGTTTGTTGTTTTATAGTGTTTTATTTTTTCCTCTCTGATACAGGAATTGTGCCAGACAAATATACCAGGCAAGAGTTCTAAATTACTGAACCTTCCCGATTTTCATAAAAATGTTTGTTAAGTGGTTATTCTTAATATATAGATAACTCAAAATACATTGTAATTACTTCTCTGAAAGCGAGAGGTTTATTTAATGTTTTTCAAATTTTTTGCTTATCGTTCCGTCTTCTGTAATTATTTTAATGAAGTAAATACCATAAGGTAAATCCGAAACATCAACTGATTCCAAATCTATTGTAATTGATTTTACAACTTTTCCAGTAATATCAATAATCTTAATTTCGTTTATCATTAAATGATTACCAGCAATTATTAGCTGACTTGATGTTGGATTAGGGTATACATTAAAATTATCTCCATATCTGCTTTCAATTAGTCCTACAGAATTAATTAGCATGCAGGTGGACGTGTCTACGCAAGCATTTTCTGTAATTTCAACGGCATAATACCCATTTATTTCAGGTGTGAATATCTGATTAGATTCTCCAGGGATTAATAAAGTATCATTATTACAGTCCAACCATTGATAATTCGCATTTGAATTGTTTGCAATTAAGCTAGATGAAGTTTGAGCAACAGAAACATCTAGATAATTATCGATCAATATTACAGAGACTGAATCGATATAGTAATAAGACCTAGAGAGGGATTGAGCAGATGAATCTACGATTGTTGGAGAAGAGAGGCTATCGTAACTAAAATTACCTATAGTCAGGTATTCTTCTCCACCGTTCGCACAATAAATATCAGAAATCTCCATCCAATTAGTATAGTCAGATAATAAAGTACTCGATATAATTTGCGGTATTGAATCAATAACACCAATTAGCCCATTTCCAGATACTGGGTTAATTGATAAAAAACCTCCAAGACTATTTACAGCAATGCCATAAACATCAGCTAATGAAACGAAAAAAGAAACCCTGTATGCTTTCCCTGCTAATAATGGTTGATTCAATTGAACTTGAGTATATTCATGTTCAGTAGAATTATACCCGTAACAAAATA
>JAUVAY010000003.1 GCA_030591505.1 Flavobacteriales bacterium
CTTCCTGAGGGAAAACTGAATTATTGATCATTTCGACCAACAGAGGTAACAGGTCTTTGGTAAATTTATTAAGCAAGTATAAACTGACCTGACTAAAATCATTTTGTACATCCGGCATATAAAAAGCTCCCTTCCCATCGATCAATTCTGCAATTTGCTGAGAATTAAAATTTACCGTTCCATCATTTAGTAAGGCATTAACGGCTCCCGGAAGAACTGGGTTTTCAGAGAATACGTTCCCTGCTTCAAACAATACATCGATCTTAATCAATGCTTGTTTTCCAGCATTAATAAAATAGACAGGCAAACCATTCGCCAATACGATCTTATCGTAAGACAAAAGATCAAGGGACTCAATTTCCTTAATTAGCGGCTGTATCATTTTTCTTGTGTTTTGGATTCGTAATAAATAACAGATGCATTATCATCGATCAGGTAGGTAGATGCAAATTCTACAATATCGTTTACTGTAAGATTACGATAATCGCTCATCTCCTCATTTATCAAGTCTATATTACCCAGCAATTCAAAATAAGCAAGGTTAAATGCTTTATTGGAATGACTGATCTCATTAAACAAATACGTAGACTCTACTTTATTGAGTAAACTATCAACCTCCGATTGAGAAAAATCACCTTCTCTAAGCTTCCGGAGCACTTTTTCAATTTCATTTTCTACTTCTTCAAAAGAAGCTTCCGGAACCATCATTCCAGATATACTAAAAAGCCCGGGATCGATACTTCCAGTCACACTTGCTCCAATCTGAGTAAATAATTTTTTCTCCTTCACTAAAACCTTATGTAGCCATGATGAAATTCCTCTTCCCAACAGGTCACTCGTTAAATCACCTACTAAATAAGCAGCCCCCATTCTTTCAGGCATATGGTATACCTTATTAAATGAATTTTGAGGAACATCCCTTTTAAGGTGCAATGTTCTTTTCTTATTCTGCTTTTCCTCTTGGACAATATTTCTTTCGTATTTCTTTCCAGAAGGGATCGCACCAAACCACTTAATTATCCACTTTTTTGTTTGTTCAATATCTATATTTCCTGCAATACTTAGAATTGCATTTGAAGGAGAGTAATGTTTCTTAAAAAAGCCTTTTACATCCTCGAGCGTAGCATCTTCAATATGCGCTACTTTTTTACCAATCGTCGGCCATAAATAGGGATGTTGACGATAGGCCAAGGGTGATAATTCAAGCCATATATCTCCATAAGGTTTATTCAAATAGCGTTGCTTAAACTCTTCGATCACAACTTTACGTTGAACTTCAAGCGATTCAGGTGAAAACAGTAAGCCTTGCATTCGATCCGACTCAAGCATTAAGCCTGATTCCATATTGATAGCTGGTAGAGAAATATAATAATTAGTAAGGTCGTTACTTGTAAAGGCATTATTACTAGCCCCCGCCCGTTGTGCTATATCATCATAATCGGGAATTGCCGGAGTGCCTCCGAACATTAAATGTTCAAACAAATGAGCAAAACCCGTTTTGTCGGGGTTTTCATCTCGCGCCCCTACATCATACAAGACATTGATCGTAACCATTGGAGTGCTACTATCCTGATGTAAAATGACCCGCAAGCCATTCTCCAATACATATCGTTCAAAATCTACCATAACTATAATTCCTTAAAATTTGAAGTTGTTTTTAATGCTGAATTATACTCGTTCACGATGTTTTCAAGAATGGTTTTAGCAGGTAAAATAGAGTTGATAGCACCCGATATTTGACCTATTTCAAGCTCTCCTTCTTTCAAATCACCTTCATACATTCCCTTTTTTGCTCTTCCTCTGCCCAATAGTGATTTCAATTCATCAATCGATACATTCTTAGTATATGCTTTTTCCAAATCAGCATAGAATTCATTTTTTATCAATCTTACCGGCGCCAGTTCTTTAAGTGTAAGCACTGTATCCCCTTCCTTTACATCCACTACCTTTTCTTTAAATGCCAAATGGGCGGATGATTCGTTTGAGCATACAAAACGACTTCCAATTTGAACAGCTTCTGCACCGAGGGTCATCGCCGCTAACATCGCTTTGCCATCGGCTATTCCACCTGCAGCTATCATTGGGATATCAATTGTCTTTGCAACCTGAGGCCACAATACCAAACTGGTAGTTTCTTCTCTTCCATTATGTCCACCAGCTTCGAAGCCTTCCGCTACAATAGCATCCACTCCTGCCTCTTGTGCTTTTAGGGCAAATTTCACGCTTGATACTACATGGACGACAATAATTCCATTATCCTGTAATAATTTCGTCCATGCTTTTGGATTTCCTGCAGATGAAAATACAATAGGTACTTTTTCTTTAATTATCGTTTTCACATGCTCCTCTACGTTAGGATAAAGAAGAGGAATATTAACCGCGAAAGGTTTATTCGTATTCTTCTTTACTTTTTGAATCTGTTCTTCCAGTACTTCCGGATACATAGAGCCGGATCCTAAAATCCCAAGTCCACCAGCATTACTTACCGCACTGGCTAATTCCCATCCTGAACACCAAATCATCCCTGCCTGGATGATCGGATACTCTATATTGAATAGCTTTGTTATTCTATTTTTCATATAAAATTTAAGATCGATTAATAGCTGACTGATCAAGTCAATTATTTAATAAATTAAATTGAAATAATTATCCAACTCAATTTTACAAAAATACGTTATTGAATGCTACAAGGAAGTATTTAATGAGGATATGTAAGCCTTATTTCATTACGTGTTTTTAACTCCAATCAACTTAGCATTTCCACTCGCCAAAACACTTTCGTTTCATTATCAATTTTCACTTTCTCACTGAGTACAAGTCCGGGGATCCAAACAACCTCACCCTCAGATTCCAGAAGAAAAACATTCTTTTTACTCGCCCGATCGACCTTTTTATCTATTAAAATATCACTCACCTTTTTATTTCCTTTCATACCAAGAGGCTGAATACGATCACCTTCCTTCCATTTTCTTAATATAATAGGAAATAGGAGCTTCTCTTTATCGAAGGTTTCAACATTTTTCTTCCCTTCTATCTTCCCTTCCTTTTGGGTTGAGAACTTAAGCATCATCGGATCAATTATGGCGCTTGTATTTTCATGAATTTCAATCTTCTCATCCTTTACAAAATCCTTAGCAACGATAATGACCTTCTGTCGATCAATAAACAATTCGTGTGATTTTGAAATAAAAACCTTTCCTACCTCCTCTATTGAATAAAGAATGTTTTGAACCTGATCTCTATTGAAATTAAACTCCTTTATGAGATCAAACAAATAAATTCCTAATCGCTTTTTTGAAATTGTTTCTATAATTATTTGTCCTTTTTGGATACTATAAAAAGCGTCTTTAAAATCTTCCAACGAATCAATGAAAGATGAATTTACATAGCTAATATTCTCGACCATACGTTCCAGCGCTTGGTTCAATGCTGGATTTTCCTTTTTAAGTAAAGGGATGATCTCATTTCGAAATCTATTGCGTTTATACTTATCCGAAGTATTACTCGAATCCTCTCTCCAATCTACATTCTTGCTTTTCAAATACTTCTCAATCTCTTCTCGCTCAGCAAAAAGTAATGGTCGTATAATATTCCCTTTTACTTTTTCCAAACCCATTAAGCCTTTTAACCCTGTCCCTCGCGTAATATTCATCAGGATCGTTTCCGTATTATCATCCTTATGATGAGCTGTCAATATCCATGAATAATTATTTTCTTTTAATAATTCATCGAAATAAGCATAACGTATATCCCTTGCTTCTGCCTGAATATTCATCCCTTTTTCCCAATAATCACTTAATACTTCTTTTAGGTAAAATTTGACTTCATTCGCTTTGCAAATTGAAGAAACAAAAGCAGCATCTGCAATTGATTCCTCTCCACGCAAAGAATAATTAACATGGGCAACCGAAAAAGAAAAGCCTTCCTCTTTTAAAAGGTAAAAAAGTGCAATAGAATCGGCGCCACCGGAAAGTGCCAAAAGAAGAGAGTCCTCTTTACTAAAAAGCTTGTTTGATTCAATAAAATCCTTGAAACGGTCGATCATAAAGCAAAGTTAACTATTCTGAAGTGCATTTTTCATTGCTTTTGCTTTAAGAATACACTCACGGTATTCATCGGGTCCGTTAGCAAGGGAAGTAAGTGCCCCACCAACAGGAAAACTGACTACTCCTTTCTTCTCATTATAAAGAATAGAACGGATCACTACATTAAAATCAAAATCACCAGAGGGAGTGAAATAGCCAAAAGCACCCGAATAAACTCCTCTTCCGAAATTTTCATTTTCCTCTATAAGCTGCATCGCACGTATTTTTGGAGCACCGGTCATCGAACCCATTGGAAAAGTAGCCTTAATAACATCAACGGGGTGGATATCTTTTTTTGACTGACAAGAGATACTAGAAATCAACTGATGAACCGTTTTGAAAGAATAAACACCAAATAGTTCATCAACTTTCACGCTAGCTTTTGTTGCGATTTTTGAAAGATCATTTCTCACAAGATCAACGATCATTACATTTTCTGCCTGTTCTTTAGGATCGTTTCGTAACTTCTCTTTTAATAATTCATCTTCCGCTTCATTTTCACCACGTTTTATCGTTCCTTTTATCGGTTGAGACAAGATCGAATTTCCTTCTTTCTTCAGGTATCTTTCCGGACTGCCACAAAGGAGATAGTTTTCATTATCATTAAAATAAACGGAGAAAGGAGCATCCGTCATATTATTTAATCGATAATAAGTACTCAAAGGGTCTATATTGATCCGATCAGTTTTAAATTCCAAACAGTAATTTATCTCATAAATATCACCTCGTTGAATATTTTTTCCGAGTCGTTCAAAATGGACGAGATAATCATCCTCTTCGTATCCATGAATCACTTTTTCTACCAAGCTTTTTTCTCCTGGCATAAACACCTCCATTGCATTTTGCAACATCTTATTAAGTTTTTCTTCCGAAAACCCATTAATAGCATGAACGATCGTAGAGTTAGGATGAACTTCTATCAATAATTCGGGGACAATAAAATGCAAAGCCGCAAACCCAAGTTCGTTCGGGTTCTTACTTTCTAGTTTTTCAGTATCATTTTTTAGGTCATAAGATAAATAACCAGTCATCCAGTCATTCTCTTCCGACTGAAAAGCTTTTAGTTTAGCGAATGCATCATCTGATTCGATTAGCTTTAGTTCACTCACCTTGCCCCACGAAAGTAAATTAACCTTTGTTTTATCATTACTATTAAAAAATGCCACACTTCCATTATTTTTCTCAATAAAGCGTAGGGGGTCGATAGCAAAGGGATAAGATATTTTACTTCGAGTATTCATTTGATAAAAGCTATCATTTAGAGATCAACGATTCCTTCTTATTTTTAATACTTATTACAAAGGTATAGATCAATAGTAAGACACTTAAAAAAGCAGCAAGTCTTCCAATATAATCACCATGCTTTACATAAAAGGTAATTACCTTATTAGGGTATACCGTTTCTACCATGCTGTCTTGTACCCACCAATCAGATTCTTGTACAACTTCTCCTCTGGGATTTATAAAACAGGATATTCCTGTATTGGCACTTCGGGCTACCCATTTTCGCGTTTCGATAGCTCTCAGTTTTGCATAGCTAACATGTTGTTTATATCCTGGCGAATCACCCCACCAACCATCATTGGTTATAATTCCCAGGACCTGTGCTCCATTATTTATAAATTCAGCACTCACTTCTCCATAAATAGATTCGTAGCAGATCGCCGGGGAAATCCCGATTGAATCTGATGAAGAAAAGAACGGAACCTGATCTTCTTGCGTACCCAAGGTTCCTGTTGTTCCTCCCATATCTATTGCAAGATCGGCAAATGGTTTTAACAATGATTGAAATGGCATGAAC
Organism: Flavobacteriales bacterium; assembly: GCA_030591505.1. Classification (GTDB taxonomy): domain Bacteria; phylum Bacteroidota; class Bacteroidia; order Flavobacteriales_D; family JAHECK01; genus JAHECK01. The sequence goes on from JAUVAY010000003.1 coordinate 5,887, forward strand.
TCTACTGCCGGAACTAATTCCGATTTATGATAAAACTGGACTGGCATATCCTTTTCAATGACCAAGGCTGCGTTATAGGATTGGTAATAGACATCCAGACTCTCAATATAACGTGATGCGTTGACTAATTCTTCATCTTTACTTTGCAATCTATCAGAGGATAAACCAAAAATAAGCGTCAAGTTTGGATAATCATTCAAAAATGTTCTGATCAATCGAAGCGAATTAGATTGTTCAATATCATTTTCCCATAGACCAATTAATACAATGGAATCTCTAGTTTGACGGAGTGTGGTTCTTTCTTGTAAAGCTGTTTCTGGAAAAAGAATAAAGCGTGTTTCCTCTGAAATTTTTGATTTAGCCAACTCCAACATATTCATTAACTGAACGTCAGAGGTAGAATAGTTAAACTTTTCAGAATAGGGATCAACATTAGGTTGAGTAACAATAATCTCAACACCTTTTCCAGGTGTAGGTGATGTTACAAGATCGGTTTTTCCAAATAGGTAAGAAACTATAAGTAGCGATCCGACTGCAATAACATTCATAACAGCTCCTCGTTTATTCCCTTTGATATAATTTTTATAGGAAAAAAACAGAATCAAATTGATCAGCAGAATAAGTAAAGAGCCTCCAAAGATACCTGTATACTCATACCACTGAATCCACTCTATATGAATAGAAAAAACATTTCCTAGGGTTAGCCAGGGCCATGAGAGTTCCCAATTTAAATGCAAATACTCCCAAGCCAGCCAATATAATACTAAGCTAATATAGCCTTCCTTATTCCCTACTCGCGTTCGTGTAATATGAAAAAGGGAGAAGGCAATCGTCATAAAAGCTGCATTAAGGGTTATGGCCATCCCTGCTGAAAATAATTTTGTTCCTAAACTCTCCTGAACATTATAGATCCAAAATGTAGTTATGATATTAAAGATTAATAATGCTGGATAAACTCGCTTGAATGCAGCCCAAAACGACCTCTTCCCTTCATTATAAAGATCATCTTCAATAATTAATAAAGGCACAAAGCCAATAAAGACAAAGGTGGTTACCGATCCCATATATGGCCAGGAAACTCCGAGTAGAAGTCCTGACAACAGTGTTAAGCCCCATGTTTTTAAATTCATTTCATCCAGCAAATTAGAGGCGAATATAGGAAAAGCAAAGAATTATACGATGTAAAAGTCATTCATCACGCTATATAACCGTTTATCCCTTTTTTTCAATATTTTTAGTACTTTGTATTGCATAATACTATTCTTTATACATATCTTTGTTAAGAATATTACTATATGAATATTGAAACCCGTGAAATATGAAAATTGAAAACACGAAAGCACAAATGAGAAAAGGGGTTTTAGAATTCTGTATTTTATCTGTATTAAGTGATCATGAATCTTACCCTTCTGACATACTTAAACATTTAAAAGAAGGAAAACTGATCGTTGTGGAAGGAACATTGTACCCTCTTTTAACTCGTCTGAAAAATGCTGGTTTACTGGCTTACAGATGGGAAGAATCGAAATCGGGCCCACCCCGAAAATACTATCGCCTAACAGAATTAGGTAGTCAATTTTTAGAAGAACTTAACAAGACCTGGAATGAACTTGTGCAGGCAGTAAAAATAACAACAAAGAAAACCAAAACATCATGAATAAAACGGTATCAGTAAATATTAGCGGTTTTATATTCAACATTGAAGAAACTGCTTTTGAGAAACTCAATCGTTATTTAAATACGATTAGAGGATATTTCAGTGAATCGACTGGATCTGAAGAGATCATCGAAGACATTGAAGCACGAATTGCTGAATTATTTCAGGAAAAGATAGGTGAGAATTACCAGGTTATAAAACTAAAGGATGTTAACGAAGTGATCGAAATCATGGGGCAACCTGAAGAATATATCGATGGTGATGTAGATGATGAACCTAAAATAGGTAGACAAAGCAGCACTTACAGTCAAGCAGAACCTCGTAATAAGTATAGAAAGATCTATCGTGATCCGGACGACAAGGTATTAGGTGGAGTTTGTTCGGGTGTTGGTTATTACTTTGGTATTGACCCAATATGGATCAGACTGCTATTCATCGTACTTCTTATCGGATTTGGAACAGGTATTTTATTATATATCATTCTTTGGATCATTATCCCCCAAGCAAATACGGCTTCTGAAAAATTGGAAATGAAAGGAAATCCTGTTACTGCAGAAAATATAGGTAAACAAGTAGAGGAAGAGATCGATAATTTAAAAAAAAAGTTCAAAAACTATAAAGAAGGTGTTCCGCAAAAGGAAAGACCAATAGCAAAAGGAGTACATAGTTTTTTTGACTTTTTAGGAAGATTATTCCGACTACTTTTTAATAGTCTTGGTAAAGTAATAGGCTTTCTATTTATTCTGATCGGATTAACAGTATTAGTTTCTTTGGTGTTCTCACTTGGAACAGGCGGTGAATTTCTTGGTCACTATTCGACTATTGATGGAATGAATATCACCTATATGGAACTGATGGATATTTTCCCTCAGCACGCTATAAACGATGGTTGGACACATGTTCTTTTATTATTGATAGTTGGCCTTCCTTTCTTAGCACTTACCATACTAGGGTTTAATATGCTTACCAACTTCACCTATAAAATTCGAGGTTTTGGATTAGCATTATTCCTTATCTGGTTTATCGCAGCAATTGCTGGTGTATTCCAAGTTGGTTATATCGCAAAGGATTATATACAGGAATATAAAGAAAAGGACGTCTATAAACTTGAGCAGGTAACGGGTGATACTCTTACTATTGAAGTTTCAGAAGATGACATCTATTATATTGATAGAGCACGACGTCATCATGATGACCTTGACTTCATAAAAGTTATTGATGATAGAATATACCTAGGCAATCCCGAGTTGGATATTGAAAAAAGCAATACAGATCAATTTCAATTGGTTATCTATAAAGAAAGCAGAGGGAGAAACCGAAAAATTGCCCATGATAATATCAGCGAAATCAAGTACGATTATATGGCAATAGGAAACCTCATCAGCTTTTCACCTTATTTTTCAATAGCGAAAGAAAATGGTTATCACTTTGAACAGGTCAAGATCAGATTGCTCGTACCAGAAGGAAAAGCTATTTTCCTTAAAGACGGAAGTGAACGCATTATTTATGATATTGAAAATGTGACCAATACCTGGGACCCTAATATGGTTGACAAAGTATGGACAATGACTGAAGAAGGATTAGAATGTATTGATTGTGATGTAGATGATCTATAAGGCACTAAATTAAAACAAACCTTAAAACCTTTTCATAGCACATTTGGATTCCCAAATGGAACGTAACAACAAAGAAAGACTGCCAAAAGGCAGTCTTTCTTTGTTTGAAATAACTTTCGTGACCAAATCCTTTTATTAATCCATTAAAAAAACAGAATTTCGTAGTCGAAACTAAATCAATGTTTAATCAATTACCTGAATACGAAGAAGGGGATTTCTATATCAATGAAGACGGCTATAAAGTCTTTACCGAAAAATTTCTTCTAAAACGCGGCTATTGCTGTCAGAATGGTTGTAAACATTGTCCTTACGGTTTCGATAAAAAGGCTGGAAGAATAAAAAAACAATAAATCGATCGAGCATGACCATAAAGGAAATACAAGTTGACATACGCCAGGGAATTCCAACTGAGATCCCCGTTAAAAAAGAATACGACACTACGATTAGTCATGCTCCTAAACGAAAAGACATTCTTTCTGTAGATGAGAAAAGACTGGCTTTAAAAAATGCGCTTCGCTATTTCCCAGTTCATCAACACACAGAATTAGCAAAGGATTTTTCTGAGGAATTATTAAACTACGGAAGAATTTACATGCATCGTTATCGTCCGGACTACCCAATTTTTGCTCGAAGTATCGATGACTATCCGGGTAAATGCTTACAAGCAAGAGCCATCATGGTGATGATACAGAACAACCTTGATTACTCGATCGCTCAGCATCCTCATGAGCTCATTACTTATGGAGGAAATGGTGCCGTGTTTCAAAATTGGGCACAATATCGCCTGACGATGAAATATCTATCTGAAATGTCAGATGAACAAACACTTGTCATGTATTCTGGTCACCCCCAAGGCTTATTTCCAAGTCACAAAAATGCTCCCCGGGTGGTGGTAACAAATGGTATGATGATCCCAAATTATTCTAGTCAGGATGACTGGGAAAAATTTAATGCTTTAGGCGTTACTCAATATGGACAAATGACAGCCGGATCGTTCATGTATATTGGCCCTCAAGGAATTGTTCATGGTACAACGATCACTGTCTTAAACGCAGGAAGAATGATTGACCCGACAGGTAGTCTTGCCGGAAAAATATTTCTTACCTCCGGGTTAGGAGGAATGAGTGGAGCTCAACCAAAAGCTGGAGATATCGCAGGATGCATTAGCATTGTAGCTGAAATAGATCCTATAGCAACTTATAAGCGCCATGAACAAGGTTGGGTAAAGGAAGTGATCACTACACTCGATGAGCTAGTAAATCGAGTTAGAATAGCTAAAGAAAACAAAGAAGTTGTTTCTATAGCCTACCTTGGAAACATTGTAGATGTATGGGAAAAGTTTGATGAGGAGAATATTTTTGTCGACATGGGATCTGATCAGACTTCATTACATAACCCATGGGCAGGAGGGTACTATCCGGCTGGTCTTAGTTATGAAGAAGGAAAAGTAATGATGGCTGAAGATCCCGATCAATTTAAAATTCATGTAAAAGACTCATTGAGAAGGCAAGTAAAAGCGATCAATAAGCATACAGAAAAAGGAACTTATTTCTTCGATTACGGAAATGCATTCTTATTAGAAGCTTCTCGTGCAGGGGCTGATATTATGGCGGACAATGGTAAGGACTTTAAATACCCTTCTTATGTACAGGACATTATGGGCCCTATGTGTTTCGATTATGGTTTTGGACCTTTCCGTTGGGTATGTACCTCAGGAAAACCTGAAGACCTTTTAAAAACAGATAAACTGGCTCTTGAAACAATGAATGAGATCATGAGCCATTCTCCTGAAGAAATCAAGCAGCAAATGGCTGATAATATTCAGTGGATAAAAGGAGCACAAGAAAATAAGCTGGTTGTAGGCTCTCAGGCAAGAATTTTATATGCTGATGCTGAAGGACGGATTAAAATAGCCAAGGCTTTTAATGATGCGATCGCACAAGGAGAGATCGGACCTGTGGTATTGGGTAGAGATCATCATGATGTTTCCGGTACTGATTCACCATTTCGGGAAACAGCTAATATATATGACGGTTCACAATTTACTGCAGATATGGCCATTCAAAATGTTATTGGAGATTCATTCCGAGGAGCTACATGGGTTTCCATTCACAATGGTGGCGGCGTAGGATGGGGAGAGGTGATAAATGGAGGATTTGGAATGGTCTTAGATGGTACTGCAGATGCCGAAATGCGCTTAAAACAAATGTTGTATTGGGATGTAAATAATGGGATCGCGCGTAGAAACTGGGCGAGAAATTCAGAAGCTATTTTTGCAATTAAAAGAGCGATGGCTGAGAATCCTGATCTTAAAGTAACGCTTCCGTCAATTGCTGATGATGAATTATTGGAAGGGTTCTTTTAATGGTTAACCGCTGAAAACGCTAATGATATTTGTTCAGAGACACAATGCAATGTGTCCCTACCCTATTCTAACTGTTTTTAATTTAAATCAAAATGCGTCTTTTGTAACATCAACGCGGATGCAGGAGCAATATAATCGAAGTGCGGTGTGAGTTCATCAGTAAAACTCCTTTGGAATTCATCAATAGTTATAGCACCCTTACCCAATTGATATAGTTGTCCCATCATTAAGCGAACCTGATTACGAAGAAAGCCTTTTGAATGGATATGAAATGCCCATGTTTCCTTAGGAAAAAAACTAGCGCTCATCACTTTATTTACCTCAATTCGACTATAAGTGATGTTTCTAATAAAAGTAGCATTCTCTTTTGGCTTTGTACAATACCTTTTAAAATTATGTTCTCCTTCAAATAAGAGCGCTCCTTTTTTCATCAACTCGATATCCAATACCTCATCAAAACTATGCATAAAGGGTGCTGAAAAAGGATGATTTTTCTCACCATGAGCAAATAAATATACATACTCTTTCAACTTAGGGGTTTGGATAATGTTAAACTCAGCATTTACCTCTTCTATAGAAACAGCTCTGATATCAGACGGTAAATTGCTATTAAAATCAGTCAAAAATTCATCTAGGTCTATCGATTTTTGTAAAAACATTTCAAATGCCATGTCATCGGCTGAAACCATCGCATCAGTTCGCGAACTCCCTAATGTTTTATACTTTTCATCAGTAAATACAAAACTCAGTGTTTTATCCACCATCTGATGAATTGTTTTAACAACAGGTTGCTTGGCCCAACCATGAAAACGATAGCCTAAATACTGAATACGGATCAGGTAGAAATTATTCCACATTTTATCGATTGCTATTTTTTTTCAATTTATGCTAAATAAATCATTTCTAATACTGACAATTATCAATACTTATTAAGTATCCCGAATGTAATTTTATCAAAAATTTATAATCATGAAGAGAATTCTTTTAATAATAATTATCGCATTAATTCCTTATTTGGTAATTGCTCAAACATTTAAGCCCTATACCATTGGGGTAATAAATGAAAAACCACTAAATGAAGTAAAAAACTCTGTAGCTTCTGCTATGCAAACCAATAATTTTGATGTTGTTGGTGAGTATATGCCCGCCAATGATAAAACGCGTTGGGTCTTGGTAGTAACACATAATGAGTTACTAAAAGCAGTAGCAAAAGAAGGCGGATTACGTGGTTTTGCAGCTACATTAAGAATCGCCATAACCGAGGAAGAAGGAAAAACATTTATTTCTTACACCAGTCCTGAATATTGGGGTAGAGCTTACTATCAGGATTCATTTGATAATGTCGCTAAAAATTATAAGACTGTTTCCTCCGATTTTGTAAAAGCTATGAGTACACTTGGAAGTTATGATGGAAATGTTTTTGGTTGTGAAAAAGGATTAGAAGCCAAAGATTTGCTGAAGTATCATTACATGATGGGGATGCCTTATTTTGATGACACGGAAGAACTGGAAGATTTTGATAATCAGGCAGAAGCCATAAAGAAAATAGAAGCCAATTTAAAGAATGGTGTAGACAATGTGAAACAAGTCTATAAAGTTGACATTCCAGACCGTGATATGGTTTTATATGGTTTTGCATTGGGTGGTGAAAATGGAGAATCAACTTTTTTACCAATCATTGATATAACAAAGCCATTGCATACTGCATTTCTACCTTATGAGCTACTCGTAGTAGATGGAGAAGTACATATTCTTCACGGAAGATTTAGAATAGCCATCGCCTTTCCTGACCTAACGATGGGAACATTTACAAAGATCATGTCAACTCCAGGCGATATTGAAGATATGTTGGAGGAATTAGTGGACTAAATATAATGTACGTCTTATAGATAACCCATTGCAATTGGGTTGTAAAGGTCGAGTGTAAACTCGACCTTTTTTATTTTATATACAGCACAATTACTTGATATGTTTGACGCGATAACTTGATATATTCAGTGTGTTAATTTGCTGACAATGTCATAATAGTGTCACTTTATATTCCAAATATGAATATATCTGCCTTTTTCGAAAACCTGCTTACTTCATAACGTTTTCAATATCACAGCATAATTGACACGTAAAATTAATGAAATAATTATAAGTAATATATTGAATGCGTGTTACTTATGTAGATATATGCAATGATTATCTGTGTTAATGTAAGTAGAATAAATAATATTTATGTCTCCGCGTATGATTTCAATCAATACTATCTGTGACCTAAATCACATTTGTAAATAATCAGGGTCATAAAATAATCACTATTTGTGATGGACATTTACTGTAAATATTGACAAAAACAAATGTTCAAAAAAACAAATATCATGAAAACAAAATCATTTTTAATGTTAATGACACTTGGAGGCGCACTCCTTTTTACTACATCTTGTAAAGACGATGTTGAAGATCCTCCTCCACCTCCTCCTCCGGGACCGGGTGAAAGTACAACTGAATTAAAAGTAGCTAAATTCACTTCTGCACCAGACATGGATGGAACTATTGATGACATGTGGGCAAATGCTCAAAAATTAGTAGGTACTACTTCTGTTCCTACATTAGATCCAAGAGATACTTACTTAAACTCTGATGGAGAAGGTACTGAAGAAGATCTTGGTTTATTTTACCCATACTCAGGAGAAGAAAATGACTTCACATTACGTGCTGGTTATAAAGACGACAGAATCTATTTCTTAATGGAATGGGTTGATGGTGATGATAGTAAAGACAGACAGTCTTGGTACTTTGATGAAGATGATCATCTTTGGAAAGGTGAGCATAAATATGCTAACGAAGTAAATGACAAATTTTACGAAGATAAATTTGCATTCTTATTTCCAATAGGAGAGGTTAATAATTTCAGTAGCTCTACTTGTTATGCTACTTGTCACCAAGCTTCATCAATCGCAACTCCAAAAGACAAACATACTAGACACTACTTAAAAGAGGATGGTCAATTAGTTGATATGTGGCATTGGAAACGCGTAAGAGGAACGTATATGGGTCAAATTGATGATCAACAAATGACTTATGTTGCCCCTCCTTACGATTCAGGTTCAAATGGTAGAACTGGTGACGAAGGTGGAGCTGGTTATGCTAACAACTCACAAACATTATTCAATGGTTCTGTAGATGTAAGTGTACCTCTATATGTTGTTCCTAATGGAACAGATTATTACTGGATCAGTGTTGATGACTTCGGTGGAAGTGCAGTATTAGTAGAATCTGTTGATGAAATGGGTGTTTTAACATTACTTGGTGGAGCTACCATCGATCCTAATGGTGATACTGGTTATGCACAAGGTTCAGGTAACAAACGTATTCCTAGTGTTACTACACATGCATTTACTGGTGGAAGAGCTGATATTGAAATCACTGCTGTATATACTGGTTCTGGTTGGATCTGTGAATTCACACGTTTACTTGACACTGGTGATGTTGATGATGTAGTATTTGATATCACTGAAGAATTAGACTTTGGTTTAGCAATATTTGATAACGCTGCAATCGCACACGGAATCAAGCCAGGTCTGAAAATGACTTACGTTCAATAATTAATATAACATTATTTATGGGGCGTCAATCAACAGTTGGCGCCTCATTAGTATATAGTCAAGCGGTCTGAATAACATTTAAAAAATTGACTATTAAGATCTTTGAAATATATTTTCTTTAAATTTAAAGAGTCAATATTAACAAACAGATACTATTATGGAATTAAAAAGAGCTTTTAAAGCACTCGGCACTTGTTTGATCATTGCCATGCTATTTACCACTGCTTGTCAAAGCGACAAGGTCTACCCTCCACAAATTGAAGGAGATGTGAGTTACGCAAATGATATGCAACCCTTCTTTAACGCAATGTGTACCGAATGTCATAATGGCACAGGTATTCCTCTTAACTTATTAGCAGATGTTTCTTATGATGCTCTATTCACCGGAAACTATGTAGATACAACTGATGCATCAGCAAGTGTGCTCTATGTAAAAATAGTAGCCCCTAATAGTATGGAAAGTTATGCTTCAGATGTTCAAAGGTCAATGACATTGAAGTGGATCGAACAAGGAGCTAAAAACAACTAAAATAAAAGCTATGAAAAAGATTTTTAATACACCGACGAATACGATGAAACTTAGCTTTACATTTCTTTTGGTTTTTGTAATGCTTTCAATGTCTACCACTGTTTCTGCACAAGATGAAACTGAAGCAAAAGAAGAAATTAAGAAACCTGAAAAACCAGCACGACCGGCTTACGAAAGTGCCTACTGGTTTGATGGTCAGAATGGAGTAGTATACAATAAGAAAACACTAGAATTTGCTATTCAACACCGTTTTGGATTAATCGGATCAGACCCTAAAGAATTATTAGGCCTTTATGGACCTTCAACCAATACTCGACTAGGATTATCTTATGTACCGATAAAAAATCTTAGTGTTGGCTTAGGTTACACTAAGTATAAATTCGTATTGGATCTGAATGCAAAGTACATGATCCTGACGCAAACAAAATCGAATTCCATGCCTTTTTCATTGAGTTACTATGTGAATATGGGAATCGAGATGCAGGATAAAGAGAATTATGAAACCTACTCTCATCGAATGAATTATTTCCATACCCTTATATTAATGAGAAGATTTAATAAAAATTTCTCAGCACACATCTCTCCTTCATTCATTCATTATAATGCAGTAAAAGTTGAAGTACAAGACGATGGAAGTGAATTGTCAATGGATAATAATTCTTACGGAATAAGTGTTGGTGCACGCTATAAGATCAACTCTACCTTAATCATTATGGCTGGTTATGACCAACCTTTAACGCAGCATGCTATTAACCAACCGCTGCCTTCAATAAATGTTGGACTAGAGATCGCCACTTCAAATCATGCCTTCCAGATCATCTTTACCAATTACAACAAAATTCAGCCTCAAGAGAATTTTATGTATAACCAAAATGATTTTGGTCAAGGTCAGTGGCTTATCGGATTTAACATAACTCGCTTGCGCTCATTATAATTCATAAGAACTTAAAAACAGAAGATGAAAAAGAGTTCGGAAAATAAATCAGGATTATCAAGAAGAAAGGTCCTCCCTCTCATTGGGGGAGGTTTGTTACTTCCTTTTCTAGGTTTTGGAAAAAAGAGAGACAAGCCATTCGAAGAAGAGGATGCTTCTTACCAAACAATGCTTACGAAAGATGGCAGACTTGTAAAAGTCAAGTCCCACGTAGTTAAAAAATCGAAAAAGGTCGAAAATAAAGTTTCTAATCGCTCACTCCTTAAATGGCTTAACAAAGACCAAAAAGGAACTTAACTGTTAACATTATGAAGAAATCTGATGATAAATCAAGAAGAAGCTTTCTTAATAATGGGCTTACCATTGGTGCATTTTCTATTATTAGCGGATCGCTGATCGCATCTAAACTTTTTGGAAATGATGAGCCTGATGAAGAGTTAGTTGAAGTAATGACCACTGAAGGAGACATAATTAAAGTCCCTGCAAGTGAAGTGGAAGAAGTCCCAAAAAAACCTGCATACAATGAACGTGAAGGATTTGCGAATCGCAAATTTGTAATGGTCGTTGATCTGGCAAAATGTAGAAATGCACTAAAATGCCAGGATGCGTGTAATAAACACCATTATATAGTTGGCGATAATGCATGGTTAAAAGTTTATAAAATGCAAGAGAGCGAACAAACCGCTCCTTACTGGATGCCAATGATGTGTCAACATTGCGACGAACCTGCTTGTGTAACGGTTTGCCCGGTAGATGCAACTTTTAAACGACGTGATGGCATCGTACTTATAGATAACGAACAATGCATCGGTTGTCGTTTCTGCATGGCAGCATGCCCCTACTCTACTCGAGTATTTAACTGGAATGATCCAGAACAAGAAACAGCACTAGCAGAAGAAGAACATCCAGCTGAACATTCCGCTGATCATTGTGGACATCCGAGTATTAAAGGAACTGTTGACAAATGTGATTTCTGTCCACATAGCATAGACAAAGGAGAACTACCTCACTGTGTTGCTGCTTGTCCGAATGATGTGTTCTTATTCGGTGATGCTTATGAAGATACTGTTACCAATGGTAGTGGTCAATCTTACCGATTAAGCGAATTGCTAGAAGAAAAAGCTGGCTATAGACTTATGGAAGGACTGGGTACAGAACCAAGTGTTTTCTACTTACCTCCTGTAGATAGATCAGACGCCTTTGAAGATGGGCTAAAAGAGTATAGAGAATTTAATTCCGTTAAAAAACCTGAAGAGCTATGAGTAAATATGATGACTTAGTAGCAGAATTAGCGCCACGGAAATTCACGAAATTAGGCGTTAGCTGGACCATCGGTTTAGCAATTGTAACTTTAATTGGAATCGCTGCCTATATCGATCAGATAATTAAAGGACAAATAGTTACCAATATGCGTGACTATGTATTATGGGGAGTATACATATCGAATTTTGTGTTTTTTGTTGCTATAAGTTTTGTTGGCTCCCTTACCGCCGCAGTTTTACGATTAACACATAAAACCTGGCGAACTCCATTGGTGAGAATTGCTGAAATAATTGCTTTTGCAGCCATCGTTTTAGCTGGGGTCACTATTATATTAGATATGGGTCGCCCGGATAGATTACTTAATCTATTTATACACGCTCGTTTACAATCTCCTATTACCTGGGATGTTGTGATCATTACAACTTATATTGCAATCAGTGCGCTGATACTTTATATTCCACTATTGCCGGATCTTGCTATTCTTAAAGATAAGTTTAAAGATAACTGGACAGGGATTTGGTATAAACGACTCTCCTTAAAATGGAAGGGTAGTGTTAAGCAATGGGCTATTCAAAAAAAATCTATCAAGATAGTCGCAATACTTATTATTCCTGTTGCACTAATCCTGCAAACAGTTGATGCATGGCTATTCTCTACCACTTTCAGAATTGGATGGGATAGCACTAATTTAGGTCCTTATTTTATCGCAGGTGCCTTTGTAGTTGGGGTTGGCGGATTGATCTCGGTTACTTATGTGCTACGTAAAGTTTACAAACTGGAAAAATACATTACAGAACTTCATTTTGATAAATTGGGTAAAATGCTCGTTTTTGCTTGCCTTGTTTACCTTTACTTTAATATAAGTGAGTACTTATTACCCGCGTTTACAGCTCCAAAAGCAGAAGAAGCTCATTTACGTGAACTCTTCGTTGGACATTATGCACCGCTATTTTGGTTTGTGACTATTGGTGGACTAATCCTACCCATTATTCTATTGATATTCCCATGGGGTCGAAAACCAAAAGTGCTTTTCTTTATAGCTATTTTGGTTGTGATCACATCATGGTGGAAACGCTATTTAATAGTTGTTCCTGCATTATTACACCCATTTCTACCTGTACAAGGAGTACCGGAATCTTGGCACAGCTATTTCCCGAGTATGCACGAATGGGCTATCGTAAGCGGTACGCTTGCTGCAGCTCTTCTCATAATTACGATCTTAGTAAGATACGTGCCCATCATTCCAATACATAGGACGGCAACAGAAATGGGGATATTACCTAACGATAAAGATGAACAATCATGAAAGCAAATTTAATTTCAAAATATGCATTACTGATCTTCTTAGGATCTTTCTTGATGATCATCAGTACGCAGCTTCAAGGACAAGATAAGTTCAAAGCAAAACTCTCTGTCGATTACCAAAAAACGATGGGTGAAGGTTCTGTTTTACTCATCAAGGTTAAATACAAAGCAGAAAAAAAGTATATACCTGCAAGTTTTCTTAAGGTAAATATCTATGAGCAAATAAATGAAGATTCACTGGCTTTGATCGGAGATATTTCTACCGACCATGGAGGGAGTGCTGAATATGCTCTGCTACTAAATAGTGACTTTAGCGATTCGCTCTACACCTATCGATATATAGTAAAGATCGAAAACGATGATAAATTTAAAGACGCTAAAAAGGCTATCAAATTCATTGATGTAAACTTAGTTGCCAAAGCAATAGTAGAAGACAGTGTACATTACATTTCAGCTACTTTAACGGACGCTACCGGAACAGCAATTGAAGGTGCTAAACTGGAAGTAAAAGTGCATCGATTGTTTGCTCCACTCACTATTGGTGAATCTTCTTATAAAACAGATGATAATGGCAAAATTCTTGTACCTATTGAAAACCCATTACCGGGAGTAGATGGAATTTTAACTTTTGAAGTTATGTCTGACAGTAGAAGCTATGGAATTGCAAAAATTATTTTTGATGCCCCTATTGGAAAAGTGGTGACAGACCAATCTACTTTCGACCAACGAACAATGTGGGCTCCCCCTCGAAATACACCTTATTTCTTATTGATATTTCCAAACCTTCTAATATTAGGTATTTGGGCAGTTATTCTACTTCTAGTAAGTAACCTTTATAAAATATATAAATCTTAAATAAACAAACATGAGAACTTTAAAAAATTTATTACTATTCACATTTATAACATTAGGGCTTTACGCCTTTAACACGGCAGTTCAGGAAGACTGGGTAGTACCTGAAAAGTATAAAGCGATGGAGAACCCTACAGATGTTGAAGATGATGAAAATATTGAAATTGGTGAAGAATTGTATATGAAACATTGTAAATCTTGCCATGGAAAAGAAGGTTTGGGTGACGGGCCAAAAGCAGAAGAGCAAACAGGTGAATTAGGTGATTTTTCATCTGAGGAGTTTCAAGCTCAATCTGATGGGGCTTTATTTTATAAAACAACTATTGGACGAGACGATATGCCAAATTATGATAAGAAGATGCCGGATGATGAAGATCGATGGTTGATCGTAAATTATATGAGAATACTAGGTGAATAATTAATATTAATAATTGTTTTGACCGGCAGACTAATTGTTTGCCGGTTTTTTTATTTCCTTTTTTCGTCCATATCTTACTATCTTGTCGATATAAATAAAGCTAATGAATGATACGATAATAGAAATTATAAAAGGGATGCTCGCTCCAGGACTAATGATCTCAGCCTGTGGTCTTTTGTTACTCGGCATGAACAACAAATATTCCTTGGTTGTAAACAGAATAAGAACATTAAATTACGAGTTTAGGGCATTGGATAGTGACAACCTAAGCAGAAAAGAAAGTATCCTGACGCAACTTCCGTTATTGATTCAACGGATGAAATTAATTAGAAATGCAGTTTGGCTTTATACCATCGCGATCGCACTCTATATCTTCTCTATTTTTTCTATCGGTTTCTTCTTTCTGAGTGGAAAAACCTTGACTTTATCAATACTCTCCTTTTCATTCTTCATATTGGCATTGATTGCACTTCTTTGGGGCATTATTCATGCAGCAAAAGAGGTTAGACTAGGGTTTAATATTCTTAAAATTGAAACGAAAGACATTTTATAGATTCATAAAATCACTCAAGTGAAAAAATTTATAGCCTTTGCTGTTCTTCTCTATATAATATACTTCATTGTAAATACGCTTTATGATTCAGGCGTTTTTAAAACGATAGAAAACCATTCTCTATTTCAAAACATAAAGTCCTATGAAACTATTTATGGACCTGAAGATCTTGATATCGACCATAAGAAAAATTCTCTATTCATATCGTCAAGCGATAGAAGGAAATTGAGTTTAGGCTTGCCTGCTAATGATGGCATATATCTCTTAGATCTAACTAAAGATAGCATACCCTATAAATTAGCAACAAGCTTTTCAGAAGAATTCCATCCACATGGTATTTCTTATTTACACCATGATGATAAGGATTACTTATTTGTGATTAATCATAATAAGCAAGGTCACTCAATTGAATTATTCCATTATATGAACGATACTTTATTTCATATAAGAAGTTTTAAAAACGAGTTGATGATAAGTCCGAATGACCTGATCGCCACCGATATTGATAATTTTTATGTTACGATCGACCATGGAACAAAAGAAGGTCTATGGAGGACATTAGAAGACTATTTACGCCTACCCTACTCCTATGTTTTATATTTTGATGGTAAAGAGTACTCAAAAGTATATGAGGGCTTAAATTATGCAAATGGGGTGAACATCTCCAATGATGGAAACACGCTTTATGTCAGCGAAACAACGAGTGGAAAATTATCAGCACTAAATAGAAATAAAAATACGGGGCAACTAGAACTCCTTTTTAGCAAAGAACTAAAAACAGGTCTCGATAATATAAGTATTGATAACAATGGGGATCTTTGGATCGCCGCTCACCCTAAATTATTCGATTTTCTTGCTCATTCAAAAGACTCAACGAAGCATTCACCTTCTCAGGTTTTAAAAGTAAATGTCAGTAAAAATGATTTTACTATAAGTGAGATCTACTTAGATAATGGAGTGAAATTTTCAGGGTCCAGTACAGGCCTTAGTGTTAATAATGAGGTGTTTATCGGTCAGGTTTATGATGATAAAATTCTAAGAGGAAAATTACTTCCTTAAAGATGATAAATATTGCCTTTTTTATTAGTGACATTCTATAGTTTTAATCATGAATTATAAGAAGCATTCATGAAACAGTTGAGCTTAGCGATCACTATACTATTCTTCACATCATGCTATAATAATTCGAATAGTAAGCATGAACACATAGGAGTTCCTGAAGAAAACTCAATTAATTCCCTTTTGAGTCAAGAAGCAGAAAGAGGAAAAGAATTGTACAATGTCTGCCTTAGCTGTCACAACCCAGCATTGGACACAATGGTCGCCCCCCCAATGCTGTACGTTCAACAACTGTATAAAGACTCATTTCCTAAAAAAGAGGCTTTTATTAAGAATATAGTAAGGCATATCAAATACCCCAATGAAAAAAATGCATTAATGAGTATCGCAATAGATAAATTCGGTCTCATGCCAGCCTATCCTTTTTCTAATAAGGATCTATCAGATGTAGCAAGCTATGTGTACGAAGGGAATTTTGAAGACGGACGATTGCATAATCACGAAGAGATGCATTCAGAACATATTCATAAGAAAAAAGAGAGCCAGGCAGAGAATTTACTTGATTAATCAAGCTAAAGAAGGTAAATCCTATTATTAATTACATTCAATCATGTATAAAAGTCATTTTTTGGGGCTTCTGATATAATTACTTTTATCCCGTATAAAAAACATATAAGATGAAACAGTCAATAGAATATTTAAACAAAGCTTTAGAATACCTTGAAAAATGTGAACTCGCATCACCTTATAAAAATGTAGTTGATATCAACAATGCTAAAATAGCTTTACAAATGGTTGAGTTGGAGCATAAGATCGAAGATGCAAAACAACTACATCACCATGAGGATGCTGATAAAATGAAGGAAGAATTAAACATCTTATCTAAAAAGATAAATCCTTCGTTGGCTTAACAAAATCATCTCTTTTAGTTAATTACCGAATTTTTATATCAAAAAGCTAGCTTAACATAAGTTGAGTTGGCTTTTTCTATTAAAAAATAGTATCACAATATAAATTGATTCACTTTTCTTCCTATTTCATCTGAAATACGCCGAAATTAGGAAACACTAAACCTAAACTCAATAATTAATCCTTCTCCTCCTGTTAACGACTTCCTTTTTAGGGTAAAAACGTGGTATATACAATGCTACTTCTTAGGTATAGCAAGCTCTCACAATGTTAGTATATAATTAATCTGCTATTTATGAAATATCAATAAAATGTTGATTTAATACCACTAATGTTTATAAAATTTAGTATCTGATATTTCTTTAACATTTTTATTGACTTAATATGTGCCTTTTGTGACACAACCATGACTTTATTGTGACGTATATCACATTTATCATTAACCTATATCATGATTTATTCTGTAATCCTCCTATAATTTAATAGAGAATTAAGTATTAACCAATTACAAAAAAATGAAAAAAATAATAAAGCTTCTATCGGTTTTTACAATAGCAATATTAGTAGGAACCTCTTGTGCAAAAGATGGAGTACAAGGCGACAAAGGAGAAGCTGGAGCTAATGGTCTTGATGGTTCAGATGGAACCGCAGGATGTATTCAGTGCCATACTTCTGATGAAAATATGCAAATAAAAGGGGCTCAATGGGCCTTAAGTAGTCATGTAACTGGTGGTCATATGAGTGGCTACTATGCTTCCCGTGATGGGTGTGCCGATTGTCACTCTAGTCAAGGTCATCAGGAAGTTGTAGCTACAGGCGAATGGGATAATATAGCACCTGCTAATCCATTACCAGCAAACTGTTATACTTGTCATGAAATTCATCAAACCTATACTGAGGCTGACTGGAACTTCAGAGTTAGTGACGATGGTATTCCATTTTTAGTAAATGATTATGTAAGTGATCAAAGCAATGCAAATACTTGTATTCAGTGTCACCAATCTCGAATTGCTGAACCTATATTAGATATTAATGCTACTGCAGAGGTTACAATTACAAGTAAACGATACGGACCTCACCATGGACCACAAGGTAATATGACTGCTGGTGTAGGTAATTCAGGTGCTTATGAATTAGCTGGATCAATGGCTTATAGTAATTCCATGCACGTAACAAGTACAGATGTAAACTGTGTATCATGTCACCTCGCAAGTGGAGCCGGAAGTGGTGGAAATTTTGAATTAGGTGGACACAGTAACAATGTAAGTGTAGGTGATTGGACGGAAGGAACTAAGTCAGTTAATGTAAATGGATGTACTACTTGTCATACAGATCAAGTCAGCAATGGAGATATTACAGACTTTGTATCTATAGCAAGAGATGCAAACCTACTGCTTATTGATGACCTGAGAACATCCCTTTATAACCTTGGCTACCTGGATGACGATGATTATGTTGCCAATAATAATGTAACCATATCAGACGATAATCACTTGACGGTATCTCAACCCCATGCTGCTGCTATCTATAACTTTAAATTTGTAACTGAAGACCAGAGCACATTAATCCATAACCCTACATATGCTAAAGCATTAATTCAAAATTCAATCGAAGCTTTGCAATAGCAATTTTATGATGTATGTTTTAAAAGCCAGCTGTACTTTCAGTTGGCTTTTTTATTGATCCATTTATTAGTTTCTAATTAAATACCAAAATTTAACCACAATGACGCAAAGTAAGCACGGAGTTCACAAGGAAAAAACGATAAATGAATAATGACTGTTGCAATATTAAATTACAATTGCAATTCTATTATTTTCGAATCTCTGTGACCGTTTTATACACTATGCATTCATTTCTAAAGTACATCAATATTGAATTCTTCATCCCTTTTGCTTGATCAAAAGGAATCAAAAATCAAGAAAGAAGGACTTAGTTATCAACTAAGGGCCAGGTTTGTGGGACGCCGTCCCTCTCTGAACAAATGTTAAAACATTATAAACGTAATGGAACTCCTTGGGTCGTTCTAAAGGAGGACATTGTCTTATTGACAATGAGCCAGGTTTGCGGGGTGATTGTTTTAACACATTTGTCCATTTACGACCACGCAGCCCTACCATTCTTTCTGGCCAACGCACTTCTTCCACTATTTGTTAATTTAAAGTCTACTCTTAATTGAATTAAAATGTTTTATGAGCGCTATGAAGATATTGCCTAACAAGTGATATTAAGGTGTGATGGCTTATCCAATACGGCGGGCCTGTGATGGGGTGAATATAAAAATGCGTAATAATAAATGAAAGGGGCTTGTCCTCTGGTTTGGCTACAAACCAATACTTTCATATTGTTATAGCATTTTTATAGAGCGGGGAGTAGCATCGTATTGGAAAGATTTTCATCCCACATTCTCGCTCAATTGTCTTTAAACAATTGCCGCTTTTCTAAAAAGTAACGTAAAGAATAAAAATTGGATAATTATTCTTGGAAGAATAAATGGTAGTTACAAAAATATGGTCAACCTGTATCAGGGACATACAAACTTCCAGCTGTGCTTTGTGCTTCTCTACACCTCCTCGCTTATCACCTGCTTATAAGTTCCAAGATCCCTAAGATCCGACCTTCTGATATAAGCGATCTTACCCCTATTCTCATCACCTTTCGCTTTGATAAATAGCTCAGCTATATTTTTGTAAGAAGGATCACGCATCGCATCTTGCAATAATAAATGTCCCATTACAATATTACCCGCAACCTCAACCAATCGTCGTGCATGAAAATCAGTAAATTCACTGTCATCAGTTGCTTTTACTTCCTCAACGACCTCTTCGTAAGCATGAGTCATTTTTGCCAGCTCGCGTTTTAGGTATTCCGATTCCGGATTGACAGGCATCGCTTCGTATTCTTTGATTTTCGTTAAATAAACTCCCGTCATAACTCCTCGTATTGCAGCAATCACCTGTAATTGAGACGTTCCTTCATAAATAGAGGTTATTCTCGCATCTCGAAAAATTCGTTCAATTGGGAAATCTTTCATAAATCCTGCTCCACCATGAACCTGAAGTGCATCATAGGCAATAGTATTACTTAATTCCGAGGCGGTGAGCTTTAATAATGGCGTAAACACATCCGCAAAACGCTGATAGGTCTTCATCTCTGTCCGCTCTTCCTTTTCTAACTTTCTATCCTCAGAAATTTCGATATAGCACTTGTACATATCCACCATCCTTGCAGTTTCATAAAGCAAAGAACGATGTGCAGCAATATTTATTCGCATATTGGTCAGCATTTCATAAACAGCAGGAAACTGAATGATGGGCTTTCCAAACTGGGCTCTTTCCTTCGCATATTTTAAGGCTTCTCGATAGGCAGCTTCCGCTATCCCGATCGACTGTGCACCAACACCCAAACGAGCAGAATTCATCAAAGACATCACATATTTGATCAATCCCATTCTTCGGTTTCCAATTAAATAGGCAGGAGCATCATCAAAAACCAATTCACAAGTTGGTGAGCCTTTTATACCAAGCTTGCGCTCAATACGTCTTACTTTAACCGCCTTCTCTCTTCTATCATAAACGAATAATGATAATCCACGTGCATCTTGCGATCCTTCTTCAGAACGAGCCAATACCAATGAAATATCAGCATCTCCGTTAGTGATAAATCGCTTAACTCCATTTAAAGTCCACGTATCTTTATCTGCGTTATAAATCGCTTTTAACTGAACCGCCTGCAGATCAGACCCCGCATCGGGTTCTGTCAGGTCCATAGCTGCTGTCGCTCCTTTACTGAACATCGGTAAATATTCATCCTTCAACTTCTCAGAAGCAAATTCATAAATTGTTTCTGCACAATCTTGTAAGCCCCAGATATTGGCAAATCCAGCATCAGCACGTGAGATCATTTCACCCGCAATAATATAGGGTGTGATGGCAAAGTTCAATCCTTTATATTTTCTTGGTAAGGTCATACCGATCAATCCGGCTTCTACCAATGCATCGTAGTTCTCTTCCGTCCCTCGAGCATATTTAACTTCATTATCAATAAGTGAAGGTCCTTCTGCATCGACTGATTCGGCATTAGGATCGATCACATCTCCACTGATCTCCCCAACGATCTCTAATACTTTCTCATAGTTATCCATAGCGTCCTCGAAATCCTGAGGCGCATAATCAAACTTTTCTTTCTCAGCAAAATCTCTCTCCTTAAGATCAATGATCTTTTTCATTAATGGATGAGTAAGATGAAATTTTAACTCGGGGTTGTCATTAAAAAAATTAGCCATTATGATCTATTTAGTATGTTCTTTATAAGATTTTATCATTTTCGGGATCACTGTTCCCACCTTTCCGTTTATCACGTAATCGGCAATTTTATTTATCGGTGCATGCGGATCGGTATTAATGGAAATGATCATCGCTGATTTATCCATTCCGGCAGTATGCTGTATCTGACCAGATATTCCACACGCTATATAAAGTTTTGGTCGGACTGTCAATCCTGTTTGTCCAACCTGCCTGTTGTGATCAACAAAACCCGCATCTACAGCTGCTCTTGAAGCACCTACTTCACCTCCCAATACATCAGACAGCTCATAAAGAAGATTGAAATCATCTTTCGAACCAACGCCATAACCTCCAGATATAATAATATTGGAATTCTTAAGATCCACTTCACTTTTTTCAATGTGACGCTCAATGATCTTCACTACCATATCCGTTTCAGATACATAGTCATCCACCTTGATCTTAACTACTTTTCCCTTCTTTACTTTTTTTACCGTTTCCTTTTTCATCACCCCTTCGCGAACAGTAGCAAGTTGTGGTAAAGTATCGGGAGTAATAATGGTTGCGATAATATTCCCTCCAAAAGCGGGTCTGATCTGCATCAGTAGATCTTTATATTCCTTCTTCGATTTTTTATCGGTATAATCTCCTATCTCTAACTCTGTACAATCAGCTGTTAAGCCGCACATTAATTTTGAAGAAACGCGTGGCGCCAGATCACGACCAATGGAAGTCGCACCAAAAAGTCCAACTTTAGGTTTTTCCTCCTCGAAGATTCCCGAAACAATAGCAGCATGAGGTAAAGTCAAGTAAGGATACAAACGTTTATCATCAGCAATATGGATAATATCAACGCCGAAGCCGAAAAGTTCGTCTTCAACATCTTTGATCTTATTTCCTAAAACGATGGCTTCTAATTCGCATTTCAGATCATTCGCTAATGAACGACCTTTAGAAAGAATCTCTAGACTCACTTCAGCGATCTTGCCTTCTTCTATTTCGCAGTAAACAAATACGTTATTCATTTATAAATTTTTTAATTTCTTATTCTATCCAATATTGTGATGTTCCACCAATTCAGCCATCAACTGATCAATATCCTTATCAGTAGCTTCCAGAACTTTTGAATCCTTTGTAGTGAAAACGATATTGGTTACCTGTTTTACTTTTGTCGGAGAACCCGATAAACCTAAGTATACATCATCTGCTTTTAGGTCATTGATATCCCACTCGATAATATCGAGGTAATGACGTGTATCGTGCAGACTTATGTAATCTTCCGACTCGTGATGCATTTCTGAAGGCGTACAGGCATGTTTATATTTCATTAAGAATTTTGCATTCCTACTTCTGCAATCAGGTGCAGATGCGGTAACGGTCATTAATAAAGGTAATTTTGCTTCTACTGTTTCTACTCCATTCTCGAGTCGTCGCACAGCAGTGATCTTATTCTTCTCGACAGAAATTATCTCCTCAACATAGGTGATTTGTGGTATATTCAACTTCTCGGCCGACTGTGGACCAACCTGCGCTGTATCACCGTCGATCGCTTGTCTTCCTGCAAGGATGAGATCATACTTTTTGATCTTCTTAATGGCTAATGACAGCACATAAGATGTTGCCAAGGTATCAGAACCTGCAAATTTTCTATCGGTAATTAAGATCCCTCCATCGGCACCTCTAAACATTGCTTCTCGAATGATGCTTGCCGCACGAACAGGACCCATCGTCACCAAAGTGATCGTAGTTCCTGGGTACTTATCTTTTAATAGTAAAGCTTGTTCTAAGGCTTTTAAATCCTCAGGGTTAAAAATAGCCGGTAAGGCAGCTCTGTTTACCGTTCCATTCGCTTTCATCGCATCCTTACCCACATTACGTGTATCGGGTACTTGTTTAGCTAATACAATAATTTTTAGACCGCTCATATTTTTATAAATTCATTTACAAATAATCAATGTTTAATCCCGAAAATTCGGGACAAAATCTTAAATCCAAAATCCAAAACTCAAAAACCACTTCCTCCACGCTTCAAACTTCGAGCTTCAAGCTCCGCGCTCCATTCTCCGTGCTCCGTGCTTCGAGCTTCGAGCTTCGAGCTCCATTAACTAACTTGGAATAACTTTCTAAGCCTCTAATTAATTTCCCTATAAAATAAAGCAATAAACAGGGCGTATAAAATGACATATATGAGTTTTAAAAATGAGATTTGGTAGCATTTTCTATTTTTGTAGCACAATGAGTAGAAAAATTGACATCTCCAATTGGAATAGAAAAGAGCATTTTGAATTCTTTTCACGTTTTGACGAACCCTTTTTTAGTATTGTAGCTGAAGTAGATTGTTCAATTGCCTACAAAAAAGCTAAAGAAAATAAGCATTCCTTTTTTGCTTACTACCTCTATAAATCCTTACAAGCAGTAAATGAAGTAGAAGAATTCAGGATGCGAATAGAAGGTGATGATGTAGTTGTTTTCGATAAGATCCATGCTGCAACTACCATCGGTAGAGAAGATGGGACTTTTGGCTTTTCGTTTGTTCATTTTTCTTCCGACTTCAATCTATTTAAGGAAGGACTGAATAAAGAAATCAAAAATGTAAAAGAGTCGACGGGAATCAGGTTCAATGAAGACGCAAAACGATTGGATGCTATTCACTTTTCTACCATTCCATGGCAATCATTTACCGCTTTGACCCATGCCCGGGATTTTAAATATAAAGACAGTACGCCGAAGATCACTTTTGGAAAATTGTTTTTAAGGGATGGAAAAAAGATCATGCCGGTAGCAGTCAATGTACATCATGGATTGGTGGATGCCTTTCATCTTTCTAAATTTCTTGATGTTTTTCAGGCTTTATTGGATGAGTAAGTAAAAAATGAACCGCGGAATGCGCAGAGAATCGCTAAAAACTTAATGCAATTTGGAAAGACAATGCATATAGGCTTTAAACTGCATATTATTTTCGATCGCCTGATTATACATATATACCTTACAATCCAGGATTAAATAATTTTTAATTTTTGAAATATCATCCTTGCTTAACTTAAACTCGGCATAATGCGTATAAGTTCCATCCAGGTTCTTATAAAAATTTGTGGCTACCTCTTTTTCAATTGTATACCCTTTTTGAAAACGTATTGATACATTCCCTCCTTTCTTATCAAATTTAGAAACGGCACTCACTCGCATATAAGTAACTTCTACTCCATTTGTTACCAGTTTTCTGAAACTGATCGACCTGTCAAATGGAGATTTATACTTTGCTTCTCCTGTCATCACATCCTTTTCGATAGTTATATAACCGCAATACGCATCGAGGTCAGGATAATTTTGGGAATAAGCAACTAAAGAAGAGGCAAGCAACAATAGACTAAAGAGGTATTTTTTCATGATAAGCTTGAGATCTAAATTATTAAAAAACGAACTTAAGAATAATACTCTAATTATTTTCCGCATATATAAATACTTAGCGCATTTTTAGCGTTCTCTGCGGTTAGGCATTAATAATAGAACCGCTGAATGCGCTGAGAAACGCAAATATTGATAAATCCAACCACTATAATTTCTCGCCAAGACACTAAGCCGCAAAAAAAGAGGGAGTGAAAGACGCAAACCTGTCAAGACAGGTGTTTTAAAAAACTGGAAAATGTTCTGATCCAAATTTAAAACGGCTTTGCAAAAAACTCTGAAAGGTTTTTTTTGTTTGGGTATAAGATATAGATCAGCATTGCTATTTCAATTATACTAATCCAATATAATGATGTTAATCATAAATCATTGATAATGCATTTAATATATTAGCTACGCACTAATAGTATAAAAATGGCGTATCCAACACAAATAATTAAAGCACTCAAAAAATCATTAGGAGCATTCGATTTTAATGAAGCTATCGATAAATCTGATAACGAAGCAAAAACAAGGATGTATCTAGTAGAGCCTTTTTTTAAAACACTTGAATTTAGAGGTGGATATAGTGATGGTGAACTCCAACCTGAATTCAATGCTGACTATGCAGATTTAAAAGGCAAAAAGGTAGATTATGTGATACAGTTTAAAGGTAAACCGGAAATAATTATTGAAGTAAAGAAGGCTAACCTAAAGCTAACAAATCTACACCTACGACAATTGAATGAGTATTTTCATTATTTAAAGGACGCAAAAATTGGTGTCCTTACCAATGGAGTTGATTACCAGTTTTATTGTAGAAACAAAGATAAAGGAGGAGGACTACACCCTACACCTTTTTTCACTTTTAAGTTTGGTGATTCAGATAGTGGTTCAATAGATCAACTGGCGGCATTCTACGCCACGACGATTGACACGAAAGCTATCATTGAGGAAGCTCAAGAACTGTTCTTTTTAGAATCTTTTGAAGAGGCATTATTTAAGGAACTTTCTAATCCTACAAGGGAATTTGTAAAAGCTATTTATTCAAGGATGGGTGGATCAAGAATGAGTGAAACAGCAGAGAAACAAGTCACGAGTTTGATAAACTCAATATCTATTAAATCTGCTTTAGATAGATTGATTTCGGAGGAAACAAGCAAAGCAAATACTGGGATTATTACTACCCATGAAGAACTAAAAGCATATCATTTTATCGTAGCACTGCTTGCCCAAAACAAGCAAATTGAAACTAGTTCGATTGGATATAGAGACTTGAAAGGTAAATTCAGTATTCTTATTGATGATAATCAAAAGAAGAAAATTTGTGACTTGTATATTTCACCAACTTCACAGAGGATAGAAATTGCTGGAGAAAAATTTGAGATTCCTGATGTTGATAGTATTGTTAAGCTAAAGAAAAAACTGACTGATAAGGCCGTATCATTATTGTAATCAGCATGAGAAAAAAATTAAGATCTATAATTGAAGATACTTCAACAAAAGCTGGTAGAAATTTCGATTATTTCATACAGTTTTTAATACTGTTGTCCTTAATTTCTTTTTCGGTAGAAACACTTCCTGATAATAGCTCTACTACAGTACAAATACTTAAGTACATTGATGTTTTTTGTGTAGGGATTTTCTCCATTGAGTACATGCTAAGAATCTACGTAGCTAAAAAACCTTTAAGCTACATCTTCAGCTTTTATGGAATTATTGACGTCCTAGCGATATTCCCTTTTTATTTAAGAACTGGAATGGATCTAAGGGCATTGAGAACATTTAGGGTATTTAGAGTATTCAGAGCCCTAAAGCTGATTAGATATAATAGAGCATTAAAGAGGTTTCATATTGCCGCAGGAGTTGTAAAGGAAGAGTTAGTTCTATTCTCTATTGTTACCGGCATACTGATCTTTTTATCAGCTTCGGGTATTTACTTTTTCGAGAATGAAGCACAGCCTGAAGCTTTTAAATCAATCTTCCATAGTCTGTGGTGGGCTGTTGTATCTTTAACTACCGTTGGGTATGGTGATGTAGTTCCTATAACAGCAGGTGGGCGGATTTTTACCTTTTTTGTACTAGTTGTAGGAGTCGGTGTTGTTACAGTTCCTGCGGGGCTTGTAGCTACGGCATTGTCGAAAGCTAGGGAGATAGAGGAAGAGGAAAGAGAGAATATTAATACAAAACCATAATTAAAATGAAAAAACTAATAATTTTAATCTTTCTAACTCCATTATTTTTAAGTTGTGGAAATTCGAATGCAACAACTGAATCATTAAATCCTGGTGATAGTCTATTTGTGGACAACAACTTACGAATCTTGGCTTTTTCCCGAGTACACAGAACCAACTCAAAAGGATATGTTGACGGTCATGCTCAGGTCGATAGCAATAAATTTGAATCTGTTTTAGCAAATTTCGATAGAAAATTCTTCTTCAACCGTGAGAAAACGTTTGTCGGAACTTTCGAAAATATTTGTGAATATGACGCTGAATATGTGGTCGTGAACCTCCAACAAGACATTAAAAAAGAGATATTAAAAGACAAAGAACATTTTGGCAAGAAGATAAAAGCTGACAAGAAAATATTTTATTCTGGAGAAATCAGCAAGGGTGTGATTCTTGAGAATTTTCCAAGCGAAATTTATATTGAACTTAGTGGATTGAATAATGCCTCTGCCGATTCGGTTTTCAACGTGCATAAATAAGGCTAACGAAAGGAAATATCGAAATAAACGCTATCGAATGCAAGGAAAATTGAAGAAGAGGAAATGAAGTCGAGAATATACTTGACGCTTTTAAGGACTCTGACAACCTTTACTTTGAGTAATTATGAAAATATTGGTTTTAGGAACCTTAATGCACTAAAAGAAAACGGAATCAGGATCAAAGAAGCAGAACTAGGGATTAAATTCGAGGATATAACGAAATCGGTCTTCACTCAATTGGGCTTCAATGTAGATGAGCAGTTGAGAAAGAAATTTAACACAAAAAAAGACAAAGTAGATATCCTTCTAAATCTTGGAAATGAGCAAGTGATTATTGTTGAATGCAAAACTCAGAAAGAGAGTGGATACAATAAATACAGCTCTGTTTCAAGGCAAATAAGGTCATATCGGGACTTAGTGAAGGTTAATGATTATACAGTTGTTAAATCCCTTCTTGTAGCGCCTGATTTTAGCCAAGGGTTCATTGAAGATACCGATAATGATTATGAACTTGGGTTATCACTTATAACTGCATCTTCTTTAAATAATATCTTAAAGGCTTTTAAAGAGTCAAAAAAGCATAAGCAATTTCCATATAAACTTCTTTTAAGAGATGTTGAGATAAATGAGGATAGGATTATTAAAGCGATTAGGAAATAGGCTGATTATGATGGAAAATGAAATTGAAGAAATCAAAAAGTATTTAAATGAAGATCAAGATCCGAAGGTAATAAAGAAAATGTTGCCAAAGATTAAAAACCTACTTACATCAAATGAAATAATTGAATACATAGCTGTTCAAAAAAAGCCAGTAGTTACACTCTCTCCTGATTGTGTGGCACTAACAAATAAGAGAGTCATATTTATCTCTCCCAAATCTTTTGGACTTACAATGGACTTCAAAGACTTCCAATGGAAAAACGTTAAAGATTGCCATGTAAGTGAAGGCTTGATGGGTAGTACTTTCAGCACTTTATCTGTTCTGAATAATAAAGTTGTTGTTAGTTACCTTCCAAAAAATCAAGCAAGAATCCTTTATAGGTTTACTCAGGAAAGAGAAGAGGAAATGTCTGAATACCGAAGATAAAGAGAGATGGAAGAAGCTAGGGCTGGTGCAGGTGGCTTTATCATGCAGACTCCAAACAAAGAAACTGATCCTCTTGAGAGCTTGCAAAAGCTTAAAGGATTATTTGATAGCAATCTTATTACTCAGGAAGAATACGACAAGAAGAAATCTGAGATTCTAACTAAACTATAATAGTATAAGCCTAAAATAGATGGTCCCGATATTTAATATTATAAAATAATTATGGCATTTAAGTTCTATAAATGGGATCAAGGATATACACAACATTAAAAATTTATTAATGTAGCAATTGAATTCCTTTTACAATTTGGACAGATTTACTATATGTGTCCATATTATTGAGATATATGAACACAATGCTTTTTTTGTACCCAAAAATCCTCTCAAGCGAGCTTGGTTACTTCGTAATTAATCATTCGTAATTCGTAATTGAAAGGATTACTCCCTGCGGTCGTGATCCTTTAACGCTCTGAAATCTATCATAAAAACCCAATGCTACGCATTGCTTTTTTTGTACCCAAAAATCCCCTCAAGCGAGCTTGGAGGGGTTTTTGGGTACAAAAAAACCCTGAGGTTCCCTCAGGGTTTTTATCACTTTAGTGAGCCCGAAAGGATTCGAACCTTTGACCGCCTCCTTAGAAGGGAGGTGCTCTATCCAGCTGAGCTACGAGCCCTCAGTAAATTTCTAGTTTGATAAATATAATATCAATCAAAAAAAAAGTCAACGCTGAGTTGACTTTTTTTTTGTCGGGGTGGCAGGATTCGAACCTGCGACCTCCTGCTCCCAAAGCAGGCGCGATAACCGGGCTACGCTACACCCCGAATGAAGTTCACTTAAGACCAATGAAATCATCGAACTTTCTCAAATTCAATATGACCATTTTTAACTACTTAAAGAACAAAAAACCGCTCTCCTAAAAGAGCGGTGCAAAAGTATCATTAAAATTTATTCCCCCAAACAATTTTTTAATTAAATCAAAGAAGATCTAATCTTTCCAATTTCGTCGTTTAAAGCCTTAATATCTTCAAGGTTTAATTTGCTCTTTTCTGTGATTTTTTTAACTATCGGTTCTAAAGTCTTATAATCTTCATAAATCTTCTTCGCATCTGCATCATCACCAAAAACATTTAACATCTTCAATACTGATTCGTAATTATAAACCAATACCCAGAAGTCTGAAAGATCTACAGGGTTGATCTCATGATCAAGAATGATCTTACTCGTTAAATAAACACTTTCTATCCAACCTCCAGATATCATAAATGTACCCATCAATGCACGCTCTTCACTATACATTTGATCCTCCGCATTTCTAAAGGCCTTAGAAATTAAATTCGACTTCTCTATTAGGTTTAAAGTATCAGCCGTTGAAACGATCTTCTCAAAAGATTCTTTGTCGAATGCACTCTCAATCCCTAACGAAGATGATAATTTAGATATAGCTTCAACCGTTTTTCTAGCATCTTCTGTTTGCTCAAAAACCGTAAGATAATTAAGGTCTGCACCATAAATACCCATATTCACGCTTTTATCAAAGCTACTACTGTACTTCGATGCATTACTAGCTGAATTCACTAGAGATTTATTATATTCTCCACCTCTCGACTTTAATAACAGGTAAAATCCGCTTGTTTCTTTAATGTTTCCACGAATGGTTAAGGTCTGTCTTGTATAATCTACTGATAAAGAATCAGAACGATCATAATCATAGGTTTTACCAACCTCATCTTCGCCACCACAAGACGTTAAAATTAGTGCCACACCAGATGCTAATGTGAAAAATATATTCTTCATAACTATAGTTTGTATTTACTGTCAAAATTAATTTAATTTCAATTAATTTAAGTTTCCTAAGCAAAACTTACAAATATTAAATGTTCATAAACTATATTTGCGCAACTTAAGATATTGATGACTTCAAATATCATACTCGATCCCATCCAATTTCATCTAACGGTTTCTCGTCTTTGCTATGAGTTGATCGAAAATCACGACGACTTCAGTGAGTCTGTTATTATCGGTCTCCAACCAAGAGGAATCTACTTAGTAAAACGAATTAAATCTGAATTAAACAGAATACTTGGTGAAGTTGATATTCCTGTCGGAACGCTTGATATTACTTTCTATCGTGATGACTTTAGAAGAAGGGATATTCCTATTGCCGCTAATAAAACAGAAATCGATTTTATCATCGAAGACAAGAATGTAATCCTTGTCGACGATGTATTTTATACAGGAAGAAGCCTGCGGGCAGGACTCGATGCAATGCTTGCTTTTGGTCGGCCAAAACAAGTAGAGATGCTGACTTTAATAGAGCGGAAATACAGTCGCCATTTTCCACTTCAACCTGACTACATTGGACGATCGGTAGATTCTTTATCTTCTCAGCGTGTGGAAGTTGAATGGAAAGAATTAAACGGAAAAGATTTGGTTAAACTTTATACAATTGACGCATAAGATGAGTGAGTTGAGCGTAGATCATTTACTAGGAATAAAACAGATCACCAAAGAGGATATTGAACTTATATTCAAAACAACCGATCATTTTAAAGATGTGATCAACCGACCTATTAAAAAGGTTCCTTCTTTACGTGATATTACCATTGCCAACCTCTTTTTCGAAAACTCTACACGAACACGAATTTCATTCGAATTAGCAGAAAAAAGACTTTCTGCTGACATTATCAACTTTTCTGCATCCTCCAGCTCTGTAAAGAAAGGAGAAACTCTGATCGACACGGTGAATAACATCCTTTCGATGAAAGTGGATATGATAGTAATGAGGCACCCAGAACCTGGAGCAGCTGTCTTTCTCTCAAAACATATCAATAGTAGAATAATAAATGCAGGCGATGGCACCCATGAACATCCAACACAGGCTTTGCTCGATTCCTATTCAATTCGAGAAAAACTAGGAGATGTAAAAGGGAAAAAAGTTCTTATCGTAGGCGATATTATTCACTCCAGAGTGGCACTATCAAATATCTACGCACTTAATATGCAAGGTGCGAAAGTTTGTGTTTGCGGACCTCCTACACTTATCCCAAAGCACATTAAAGAATTGGGAGTTGAAGTAGAATACGATCTAAAAAAAGGATTGGAATGGTGCGACGTCGCAATGATGCTCCGAATCCAAATGGAAAGGCAAAATGAACGCTTATTTCCTTCCTTAAGAGAATATGCAATGCTCTATGGATTAAACAAAGAACTCCTCGATTCAATAAAGAAAGAAATTATTGTAATGCATCCGGGTCCAATAAATAGAGGTGTGGAAATTACAAGTGATGTAGTCGACAGCAAACACGCTATCATACTCGATCAAGTGGAAAATGGAGTGGCAATTCGTATGGCTATTTTATACCTACTTGCAAGTAAAATAGAAAGGGCTTGATTTTTTTCTATTTTTGTTAGAATTAATTTCCTCAATAGAAAGAACAACTATGAACTTTACGATCAGCAATAAAGAAAAACATCAATTGGTCACAAGCAACATCGAGAATTTAAATTCGGTCGTTTCTACTGAATTGAAATCCGAGCTTGTCGTTACTGTTAAAGAAGGCAACAAGAATCTTATTCTTGACCTTTCGAAAACTGTGTATGCAGATTCATCTGGCCTTAGCGGAATTTTATTAGGGAATAGACTCTGCCGCGATGCAAATGGAACTTTTGTTCTTACAGGCTTGAACGAACATATCAGTAAGCTTATTGAAATAGCTCAGTTAGATAGAGTTCTTAATATTACACCTACAGTACAAGAAGCTGTTGATTTGATCTTTATGGAAGAGATCGAACGGAATTTAGGCGAAGAATAAAATGAGCCTCACCTTTGAACTTACAATTCTAGGTACCGGTTCAGCAACTCCAACATTACGAAGAAATCCAAGTGCGCAAGTATTAAATGTACGCGAAAAGCTATATTTGATCGATTGCGGTGAAGGAACGCAGATCGCCTTGAGAAAGAATAAGATAAAGTTTCAAAGCATTGAGTGCGTCTTTATTTCTCACCTTCATGGTGATCATTATCTTGGACTTCAGGGTTTACTCTCTACTTTCGGGCTACTCGGACGACAAAAAGAGCTTCATATTTATTCTCCTCCTGGACTAGAGAAAATAACTCAACTGCAATTTGAACTTTCAGGATCTAAAGCTACCTACCCTATTCACTTCCATGAATTAACTATGGATGTCCATGAAAATATAGTTGAAAATGATCACTTAAATATTACCGCTTTTCCACTAAAACATAGGGTTCCTACCTATGGTTTTTTATTTAAAGAGAAAAAGAAATTAAGACATATAAATGGGCGGGTTACAAAAGAACTCAGTATCCCTCATTATGCATTTGATAAATTAAAAAAGGGCGAAGATTTTATTCATCCAGAAAGCGGTGAGCTGTTTTCTTATAAAGCACTAACCCTTCCTGCCGATCCTTCTTTCTCTTATGCCTACTGCTCAGACACTGCTTATATGCAAAAACTGAAATCAATTATTAAAGGTGTGGATCTTCTTTATCATGAAAGTACATTTTTGCATAAAGATGTCATATTAGCTAGGAAAACCAAGCACTCTACCGCCCAACAAGCTGCTACTTTAGCTAAAGAAGCTGAAGTGAAAAAACTGCTTTTAGGTCATTATAGTTCAAGGTATCCATCTCTTAAACTACTACTTGAAGAAGCTAAATCAATTTTTGATAATACAATACTTACTGATGACGGAGACGTGTTTAGTCTGTCAAAATCTGACATTTAGCTTTTTTTAAGATAAATCTTACATGAATTATTAAAAAAATCAACGTTATTTGCCGCAATTATCAGAAGTAGGTAATAAGTTGCATGTTTTTTCTGTTAAAAATTTCAAAATAGCATGCAGTAGTTTAGTAAAGAAGTACTTAAAGAAGGGTTATGTAATATAACGCATTGTAGTAGTTCTTTCATTTATAGAGATTTGAATATAAAAAGAAACGATTAAATATGGGAAGACCATCAACAAAACCGGCGAAGCTAAAAGATGGTTACTATTTAGAACTTAGAAACAAAGGAGCTTCAAGCGGAATTAGAATCCAACGTGATACTAAAGAGCAAGTTGAATTTGCAATTAAAGATTACCAGAAGACAAAAGAAGTGATTTTCTTAGGTCATGTTATCAATGGTAAATACGTTACAGAAAAGAAAGCGAAAAAAGCAAATAAAAAATAATCAAATAGTATTTATTTGAACCCTGACATTTATGGTCAGGGTTTTTTTTTGAATAAATAAAATATCTTTGCTAAAATTTCCAGGCGTGCATTCAGATCTCTCGACTATCATTGATACCCTCAAAAATGCAGGGACAATCGTATATCCAACAGATACTATCTGGGGTCTAGGTTGTGATGCTAGGAATGAAGAAGCGGTGGCAAAGATCTTCTCCATAAAAAAAAGGAAGAAGAATTCGCCCCTTATCGTACTCCTACACGACGAAAATCAACTTTTTGATTATGTAAAAGAAATTCCGGATGTAGCTTTCGATCTAATAGAGCTAAGTACAAACCCCTTGACCATCATTTTTGAAAATGGAAAAAATGTAGCGCCAAGTATTTTAGGAGATGATGGATCGATCGCTATTAGATTATGTACGGATGCTTCCTGCCTTCAACTTTTAAGAAAATGGAGAAAACCTTTGGTTTCAACTTCTGTTAATATTAGTGGTGAAACAGCGGCACTTTCTTTAAATGATATAAGCCCGGAGATCTTAGATAAGGTTGATGCGATTTATAATGCTGACTATATTATAAACGCTAGCAGCCCTTCTCAAATTATTAAGCTCGACGCAAACGGTAGCGTTTCAATTATTCGCAAATAGCATAATGAATATCCTCAAATCTATCGATATAGCTCTATTTAAAACCATTGGTGGCCTTGCAAAAGAGTTAAAACTACCTGTTTATATAGTAGGAGGATGGGTAAGAGACCAACTTTTAGATCGCCCTTCTAAAGATATTGACTTTTTAGTGATCGGCGATGGACTCCTATTTGCTGAAAGCTTAGCAAAAAAACTAGGTGGCGCTAAAGTAAGTTTGTTTAAAACCTATGGCACAGCAAGTATTAAATACAAGGATTTTGAATTAGAATTTGTTGGAGCGCGTAAAGAGTCTTACTCAAAAGACTCGCGAAACCCACTGGTTGAGACCGGAACTTTCGAAGATGATCTTGATCGCAGAGATTTTACTATCAATGCATTGGCAATAAGTTTGAATGAGGAAAATTATGGTGAATTGATAGATCGTTTTAAGGGACAAAACGATTTAAGCGATAAGATAATAAGAACACCTCTTGATGCTGATATCACGTATAGCGACGACCCTTTAAGAATGATGCGGGCCATTCGTTTTGCTACACAATTATCTTTTAAGATTGAAAAAGAGTCTTTTCAATCAATTGTAAAAAATGCCGATAGGATCAATATCATTTCTAAAGAACGCATTAGTAGCGAACTAAATAAGATCATCCTCTCTTCAAAACCTTCTTATGGTTTTATGCTCCTCGATCAAAGTGGACTTCTAGAGATCATTTTTCCGGAGATGACCAAGTTAAAAGGGATCGATAAGAAAAACGGAATTACACATAAAGATAATTTCCTTCATACTATTCAGGTGCTGGATAATATATCAGAAAACACCAATGACTTATGGCTTCGTTGGGCAGCTATTCTACACGATATTGCAAAACCAGCCACTAAAAGGTTTGACCCTAAAATCGGGTGGACCTTTCATGGACATGAAGATAAGGGTGCTCGAATGGTGTCAAAGATCTTTAAAAGATTGAAGCTTCCTCTCGATCATAAAATGAAATTTGTTGAGAAAATGGTCTTTTTACATTTGCGGCCCATCGCGTTAACAAAAGATGAAGCTACTGACTCAGCATTGAGAAGACTCCTTTTTGAAGCGGGTGAGGACATCGATAAATTGATGCTTCTTTGTAAGGCTGATATTACTTCAAAGAATGAGGCAAAGGTTAAAAAATACCTTAAAAATTATGAAAAGGTAAAATTGCGACTCGTAGAGGTTGAAGAAAAAGATCATTTACGTAATTGGCAGCCACCTATAAGTGGAGAAGAAATAATGAGCACCTTCGATTTAAAACCATCGAAAGAAGTAGGTATGATCAAAAATGCGATCAGAGAAGCAATTATTGATGGGATTATGGAGAATAATTATAAGGAAGCCTTTGAGTATATGATCAATAAAGGGAAGGAATTGGGCTTGACTCATAAGTCAAAATAATGCAGATAAAATTACACCTATTTACTACCTTTGCAGCAAAACAATATTAAGAAAATGCTATATACATTTAGGGTTCTCATCGACTACGAAAAGGATGTTTTTAGAGATATCACTTGTCGTCAAGATCAATCTTTTGCAATGTTGAATAATGCAATTATAGAGGCCTTTGATTTTAGCGGAGACCAAATGTCATCTTTTTATATGAGTAATGACGATTGGGACAAAGGGGAAGAGATCGTTCAGTTCAACATGGGTGATGAAGATGAATTGAAAAGCATGGAGTCGACTTTATTGAAAGACATGATCAAGGATAATGATCAAAAAATTCTATTTATCTACGACTTTTTGAAATTATGGATCTTTTACATCGAATTAATTTCAATAAGTGAAGAGAAAGAAGGCGATTATCCTCAAATAACTTCCAGATTAGGTATTTCTCCAAAGGAGGATGAAAAATCGGCTGATTTCGAAATGCCACAAGATCATATTGGTGAGGATGCTGAATTAGACCCCGAATTAAGAGATCTCTTAGGAGGAAACGATGATGATGAACCCGATTATATAGATCCTAATGACCTCTCCAACTTCTACTAAATTATTGGTTATAGTCGATGGTCCAACCGCTTCAGGAAAAACAAAAGTAGGAGTCGACTTAGCTAAATATTATAAATCGGAAGTTATTTCGGCCGACAGTAGACAGTTTTATAAAGAACTTAAAATTGGAACTGCTCGACCTGATAGTGAAGAATTAGAGGGAGTTTCCCATCATTTTCTTGGGCATGCCTCCATTCATGATGAGATCAATGCCGGAAAATTTGAGAAAGAAGCTGCGGCTGTAATCGATCAACTTTTTAAAAAACATAACATTCTTTTTGTTGTAGGAGGTTCCGGTTTTTATATCGATGCCTTGCTTTTTGGAATAGACGACATCCCTCCTATTCTTCCTGAAGTGCGTGAGAAAATGATCCATGAATATGAGAAGAGAGGATTGGAGCATATTCAAGGTTTATTAAAAGCACTTGATCCAAAATTGTACGAGTCTATTGATATCCAAAATCCAAAGCGAATTATCCGGGGACTGGAAGTGAATTACCAAACTGGAAAGAAATTATCCGATCTACAACTAAACAATAAAAAGGCAAAATGGCCTTATTTAAGAATTGGATTGGAATGGGATAGAGAAGAATTGTATGCAAGAATAAACCAACGTGTTGATCTGATGATGGAGAATGGATTGAAAAATGAAGCGTTGGGGCTGAAAAAACATAAAGATCTCAATGCCTTAAGAACGGTTGGCTATTCTGAGCTATTTTGTCATTTTGACGGAGATTATGACCTTGAAAAAGCCGTTGATCTAATAAAACAAAATACGCGTAGGTACGCAAAGAGACAGCTAACATGGCTACGAAATCAAACGGATACAATATGGTTACTTCCAACTGCACTCTCTGAAATGAAGACGCTTATTGATAACAAATTATAATTGGAATAAGCTTAGGTATTAGTGCTTTAATATTCCTAATGAAGCTAAATTTTTATTATTCAAGATCTTTCTATTGATTTTTTTCAACATCTAATTCTTAATTTTTGGAGTTAAATAATTATAGCTTTTGTTGATTTTTACTTATATTTAGGCAAATCTATAAACTAATATTACGATGAAAAAAATTTTACTATTGGCCGGTATTATGGCTATGGGTGTAGGAATGAACGCCCAAACAATGATTTCCGAAAATTTTGATGCTTATACAGCAGATGATTATCTCGGAACGCAATCAGATAACTTTACGACATGGACTGATTCTCCAGGAACAGCTGAAGATGCTTATATTATTGACTCTGTTACGACAACAAGCGGAAGTAATTGCTTTGTTTTAACAAGTGGAAGTCAAGATGTTGTAGCAAAATTAGGAGCTTGGGAAAAAGGTTCTTTTGAAATCACCTTTAAATACATGGTAGGTGTTGGCTCTGGAGGTTATTTTAATTTCCAAAAATCAGAAACTCCTGGAGTACAATGGGGTGGAGAGTTTTACTTCAGCGATGACAGTACAGGTTTTTTGACTTATCAAGGAACGGATTATCCATTTGTATTTAATAATGGAGAATGGACAAGTGTACGTGCATTGATCTCTCTTGATATGGATACTGCATTGGTATATATCAACGGTGAGTTGGTATTAGGTTACCAATGGAGTCCTGATGGTGGGCCTAATGGTGGTGCAGCTATGAATACTTTAGGTGGAATTAA
>JAUVAY010000191.1 GCA_030591505.1 Flavobacteriales bacterium
AATGGAAGGGGGAAGAGGAACCAACTTCTAGTAATGCAACCAATGCAGGCAGACAAGAAAACAGGAGAGTGGAATTTAGGGTTTATGAATTGTCCTATGAGGATTTTCGTCAACCTGAAATAGAATAGTCGGTGTTTTTATTAGGTGCCTTTTTCTTTTTTTTAAGCACTAAAATGCACAATGTAGGAACATAAATTCTTTATTTATTCCTTGTGAGCTCTGCGCCTACTTAGTGTCATAATGCTTAATCAAGAAGAAGCGTCTTTTAATTAAAATAGTGGAATGTTACTATAGCTCTTGCCCTCCGTATTAACCAACACTTATCTCATGATATTTTGCTGCTAAGTAAGCGATCATCTTACTAATTGCATTCATTGCTGATTGAGTGTTCTCACTGATTTCCTTTTTATTAAGACGTAATAGCAATAAGCCGTACAAACCATTGAGTGATGTTTCAATATCTTCTTGATTATCCTTACCCGATTTACTTTTCAATAATTCTAGATGGGGTTTAGCCTTAGTATAAAACTCAATATAGTTGGCATCACGTGTAACAGAGATAAGTGTTTTATGAAGATAACTCAGCTCGTTCATTATTTCAATGATCTCAGCTCTATGGCCGGAAGTTTGAATGTCTTGACTTCTTAATTCAAGAAGGATAACTTTATACCAATTCCATATCTCAGTCTTCTTTTCAGCATCTAGTTCCAGCGGAGCAACAAGTATGGTATAAATGGACGTTTCATCCATTTTTTGTGCACGAAAAAGATCCTCTAATTGCCACATGTAAAGCAGAAATTCAGCAATGTTCTTCTTCTTTTTTTCTATTGCAATGAGCACTATTCTACAGTTTATAAACTATCAGCGAAAGCATCTTCGCCTAAGTATTCCTTGTTCAACATCTCTAATACTTCATTAGTAATATCATGATCAGCACTCGCCATGAGTATATCACTAACAGCATGTTTTTTAATTATGTAATCATAATTTTCTACAGCATTATACCTCAATAGAAATGAATCAAGTTGATTAATTAATTTAATCTGAAGATCATTCTGTTCCTGTGCTAACTCATTAGCAAGGTCATTCTGCATAGTCTGAATTTCTTGCTCCATTTGAACCACACGTTGTTGTGCTCCTTGCAACTGAACAGGTGTCATATATTGTGCGCTTTGTTGCAGCTGACTGTATTCTTGTTGAAGTTTTGTAGCTTTTCTCTCCAATCGACGTTGCTTTTTCTCCATTTCCTTTTGAAGTGTCTCTACAACATCAATGGTAAAAAGATAATTCAGATCTAAGGTGTCTGTATTAATAAAGGCAATTCGCATTTGCTTAACTTCACTTTTTGTTTCTTCTACAACGGCGATCTCTTCACTTTCGTCATTACAGGTTTGAACATAAAGGTTAATAACTAGAATAAGAAGGATGGCATTTATAGCGAGTGAGATTTTACTTAACATGGAACTAATTTGTTTTATTTTTATGAATGATAAATTAGATGGCAAATAACCGAAAAAATAATCATTGCATCAAAGTATTGTCACATATTGCTCCTTAAGTTCTGATCAGCTCATTGCAGATCTCTATTGGTGTGTGCAATCACAAAATTTATTGATCAACGAACCACCTCAATTTAAAGGTGAAATAGTAGGTAGTTTAGTGGATAATAAAGCTCATCAAGCGTTTAATTTTTGGTTTGAATCACTTAAGAAAAACCCGGGACCTTTGCTTTCATTTTTTGATAGCGAAGAGCAATTGATCTTAGGTAAGTATTTTGAACGATTGTTATATTTCTTTTTTGAACACTTCTCTCATTATGATTTGATACTCTCCAATCATCAATTATTCGAAAAGGGACGAACGATAGGTGAGCTTGATTTTATTGTTCGGGATAAGCAGAAAAATGAAATTATTCATTTAGAAGCAGCAGTAAAATACTATATGGGATACCGAAATACATCAAAACACTCAATGTGGATCGGTCCTAATGGAATGGATACACTCGCAAAAAAGATGAAGAAATTTGAAAAACAATTGCTGAATTCTGAGCGAGAGGAAATCAAGCAGCAAGTGTTAGTGAGTAAAAGAAAAATCATACTTAAAGGATACTTTTTTAAACATGTTAAAGCAACGGAGTTCCCTTATTTTTACAATTCGGATATAGAAAATTGTAAGTGGATGTACCAAGAAGAAATGAATAAATTTATTGATTCAACGGAGTTTTATAGTATCATGCCCAAAAATAAATGGCTGGGTTTTCACCTCGATGATAGTCTAGAATATTATAAGGGTAAGCAAATAATTACGTTAGTCGATAAGCAAATAGAAAGCATAGGAAAAGGAATTATGCTGACTAAGGTTGAAACTTCAGAAATGAAAGTGATGGAGAAGCTTATTATAGCACCAAATCACTGGCCTCGTTTATAAGCTCATCATATCTTTAAATCGAGCTGCCTGACGTCTGCTTACCTCTACAGTTTCTCCCCCTTTTAACTTCACAAGCAATCCACCACTAAACCAGTTTTCGATCGATTCGATCCAGGATAAATTGATAATAAACTTTCGGTTGGCTCTGAAAAATGTGTTATCGTCTAGCTTCTTTTCTAAATTATTTAAGGACTTTAATATTAATGGCTTGTAATTATTAAAGAAAACACGAACATAGTTTCCTTCAGATTCAAACATTCTAACATCTTTTAGACTTACAAACCAGCATTTGTCACCGTCTTTTAAAAAGATCTGACTGTTTTCAGTAAGCTTATCAACTGTGCTTGGAATTTTATCTAAGGTTGTAGTAATATTAAAGACTTTATCAATAGCGGAAGACAATAACTTTGGCTCAACTGGCTTGAGAAGATAATCCAATGCATTGACTTTGAAGGCGTCAATCGCATATTCATCATAGGCAGTTACAAAGATTACTCTTGGAACATCGTCTAACTCTTCCAACATTTCAAATCCTGACTTACCGGGCATATGGATATCTAAGAAAATCAAATCCGGTTTCTTTTCATTGATCATTGCTATGCCCTCATCAGCATTTGCTGCTTCACCTATTATTTCAATTTCTTGATGTTTTTTCAGTAATTTCTTTAATTCTTGTCGAGCTAATCTCTCGTCATCAATTACTAATACTCTCATGTCTTGGTAGTTTATTAGATTTATTTTGAGTTGGTAATTTTAATTTTGTCAATACAAATGCCTTATTGTCGATCTCTATATTCTTAATGCTGAATTCACTCTTACTTCCATATAGTAGTGCCAGTCTTTTTTTTGTGTTTTGTAAACCCACGTTAGTAGATGTACTATTCAGTTTAGGTTTGTATTCTCCTGAATTGTAAACAGACAATTCGTAAAAACCATTTTCTTTTTTTCCATTGATGATCAACTTTCCACCTTCGGGTAATGTGGAAATGCCGTGTTTAATACTATTTTCTACAAGGGTTTGAAGCATTAATGGTGGAACCATACAAAGTAAGAGTTCCGGATTTATATCTATTTGAGAATCGAGCCTTTCTTCATACCTGATCTTTTCAAGAGCTAAATAATCTTTTACTAATTTGAGTTCTTCACCTAGTGGGATATATTTCTTTTTTCCGGTAAGTAAGCTTGATCTTAAAAGGTTGCTTAATCGTGTAACAGCATCTTTTGCACTATCTGGTTCCTCATCAATTAACGCTCGAATACTATTCATTGAGTTAAACATAAAGTGAGGGTTGATCTGCGACTTTAAATTGTTTAATTCCACTTCATGACGCAAGGCTTCAAGTTTTAAGTTTTTAAACTCCTCTGATCGATAATTTCGTAGAAATTTGACGGCAAAATAAAGTGCCGACCATAAAATAAAGATAAGTATCCAGTTAATAGAGAGGAAAAAGATATCTTCATATGGAGGGACTAGTACTTTTTGATTTTCGGCAAAAAATAGATCCGAAATTCCCGCAAGAATGAGAAAAAAGGAGAAACCCATAAATGTATTGGAAATCAATACATGACTAATGAGTTTAGGGAGAGGTAATAATTCCCACTTTCTATTGATAATGAAGAGACG
>JAUVAY010000030.1 GCA_030591505.1 Flavobacteriales bacterium
CGTGCGTTAATAATGTAGTTTATTTTAGAAGTGTCCTTAAAAAAGCTCCTAGCACTCATTTTAAAATCGGCTGAATTTACCTTTTGTTCAATTTGCTCTTTTGTAAATATAGAATCAAGTTTTTCGGTTCCACCATAGTAGTGCACCCTATTGTTTTTATAAGCTCCGCTAAAGGTAATAGCCGATTTTTTTAAGAAATGCGTTGCCCAAAAAGTAGCATTTGTATTTCCATAAGCCGAAGAAGGAACGTCTTTTATTCCTCCATTGCTTGAAAAATGTTTTGCATCAAAACCATAATTCCAGTTTCTGTTTCGTAAACTATTAAAATATAATTCCGCTTTTGGTGATGCATAGAGTCCAAACCCACCCAATACGTAAGACCTATAATATTTCGGTAGTTGGTCTATTATCTTAAGATTAGCAGGCTTTAATGGCTTTACCTCAAAACTTGTTGAAGCCTTTATCGGCGTTACCATAAAATCTAAAGTAGAAATTTCAATGACCGTATCTCGAATAGAAGGTGTAGAGCTGAGTTTGAACGCATCTTTAAGCGTGAGGTTTCTATTACCGATGCTTATTACTTCACCAAAATTAAGCGTGTCGCTTACTCCTTCATCCTGAGCTATCATTTGCGAATGAAAAGTAAATCCTAATACAATCGCGAAAGCTCGTAATAATATATCTTTCTTATTTCTCATTTTCATCGATTGAATCAGTTCCTAATATTTCAACTTGCGGTTCAAGTAATGTGTCGCTTACTTCTTCTATAATTAGTTTTTCATCCTTGTTATAGTCGATCTCCAGTTCTTCTTCCAGCACTTTGTTTTCTTCTTCTTCCGCTGCGACCAGGGCATCTAATTTTTGTATTGCAATATTCACCAGATCTTCACCGTCATGATGATCTATCACACTTTGCCATGTAGCTTTTGCTTGAAAAGGATCCTCTAAACCCAGGTATACATCGCCTAATAAAATAAAGCCTCTCGCACGCCATTCTCCATAAGCTCCAAAGTTTTGCAATAAGAAATAAAGGGATTCCTCTGCTTCTTTATACTTCATATCCTGGTATAACCATTCTGATCTTTTATAGCTAAGTTCAGCTGTATTCTCATCGATGAGGTCGAAATTTACAGCATCAATTAAGGCGATCGCTGTGGCTTTTTCATCCAACTGTAAATGAGAATTGATTTGTAGTAATAGCGCACGTTGTTGTTTACTATCCGACCATTTAGCATCTTCTCTTATTTCCCTGGCCCAGTTAATTACTTTTAAATACTCGGCATGTAAATACCCCGCTTCAAGAATATAGCCAAGTGCTTCAAGATGATATTGCTTGTTTTCTGAACTTTGATAGAGTAATTGGTAATAAGTATAGGCTTTTTGAAGTTCGTTTGATTCCACAGATAGACTGGATGCCATATAAAGTGCGTTCTCATAGTAAGGGCTTCCAGGGTGCTCTAATAAATATTCAAACTGCGTTAGGGCAGAATCTTTCTGATCCATTCTCACATGACAGTCCGCTTTATAAAAATGTGCATTTTGTCTAAACCTACCATTGGGAAAGCCTTCTAAATAATGCTGAAACAAATAGGCGGAACGCTCATATTTCCCACTGAGGTAATTATCTTCCGCCTCTTCAAAATTGGCTGCATCAACATCTTCCTCAGTAATTCCTGCATAGCCTGATTCTTTCGCTAATCGAGTAAAGGTTGCCATATCAACTTCCTTCAAACTTATTAAGGCTTCATGAGAGGCTTTCGAATTAGGATAATTATTAAAAACATATAAAAAGGCTTCTTTGGAAGCTTCTTTATCCTGAAGCTTAATGTAAATAAGTCCCTTTTTTAAATAGGAATCTGCAATAAATTTACTATTGGGGTAGTCTTTTTCGAGGCTTTCAAAGGTTTCTA
This sequence comes from Flavobacteriales bacterium, assembly GCA_030591505.1. Lineage (GTDB taxonomy): Bacteria > Bacteroidota > Bacteroidia > Flavobacteriales_D > JAHECK01 > JAHECK01. Next base: position 1,911 of record JAUVAY010000030.1, read on the forward strand.
AAGCGATATGATAATTTTCACTTTCAAAATAGCTCGTCCCTTTTTCAAAAATAGCCTGTGGTCGGTAAACAGATTCAGGTAGCTCATCAATAAGTCTGTTCAAGGTAAAGATCTTGTCATCAGTATTTTCAAGATACCCTTCCGACATTGCGATTTGAAACAGGGCATAGTCCTTATCAAAATCAGATTTATCTAAGGCACTTTTGAAGTACTTGATCGCCATTTCATAATTCTTCTGCAAAAAGTATATATCGCCGATTCTTTGTTCGGAGTCTGCATTAAGGTTCACATTCTTGCCTTTATCAAAATGAATAAATTGATGGTAATTTTCTGAGGCCTTTGTATATGCTTTTAATCTTAATTGAGAATATGCCTTTCCGTAGTATGCTCTTGAAAAGTATACACTTTGATAGGATTCTGCAGCAGAAATGAATAAGCCATACATTTCGACAGCTCCACGATAGTTCTTTTTCTTAAATTTCAATTCGCCTTGCCAAAAATAGGATTCAGCAAGTGTTACTTTTTCAAAATCATATTTTGATACATATTGGAACCATCGTTGTGCTTCATCATAATTTTTAGCTTGATAATACTCAACAGCAACATTATAAACAGCTAATTGATAGGCTGTTTTGACTTTATAATCAGGATATCTTATTTTTTCTATAACATCGAGTGCCGATCGATAGTTTTTCGTTTTCATATATACATTAAGCAAGAAAATATAAGCTTCGTCCTTTTTCTCAGAATGAGGATAGGTATCTAAGTATTTCTCAAATGCTTGAATGGCTTCATCAAATGGATTGAAAGAAAGTTGGTAAGAAAGTTTAGCATAATTAAAGAACGCTTCTTCTTTAATGCTAGGGTCGTAATCGAACTGACTTGCATTTTTGAAGGCATTTTGCGCATGCTTAAATTTTTCTGTTTTAAGATAGCAGTCGCCCATATTCAATAATGTTATTTGGGTCAGGGCATCTTTTTCATTTATCACACGATTAAACTGGATTATAGCCTCGGCATAGCTAGCTGTCTTGTATAAACTATATCCGTAGGCATAGTAATCATCCCTATTTATACCACTAGGTGAGTTAAAATAAGCGGGAAAATACTCTAATGATTTTTCATAATTCTCTTCATGAAAATAAGCTTCAGCAAGCAATCTGGACATTTCTCTCTTCCTTTTTGTAGATACCTTTGAAATCCAGGGTTCAGCATATTCAATTAATTCTTTATATCGCTCTTGTAAAAAATATATTTGGGCAACATAATAAGGTACAAGCTCTGAAAAGCCTTCTTCGTTAGCTAATAGTTGAAATCCTTCAAGTGCAGATTGATAATGTTCATTGGTATAATCAATGTAGGCGGTATAGTAAAGTGCTGGATGATAATATGGATCGTCGGTAGAGAGGTTTTTACTAAAGTTGAGTTGTGCTTCTTTATACTCGTCTGTTTTAAAGAGACTAAATGCCTTGTAATAATAGAAATCTGAAACATACTCTTTAGCCAGTCGATCAACTTTTATTTGTGCAAACCAATCGAGGGTTTTCGGGTATTTTTTTCTTTCAAAATTATACTTACCCAATAAAAAATAGGATAAATTATCTCTTGGATCCTCGGGGTGTAATTCCAAAAAACGACGAAATCTAAATTCCGCATCTTTATTATAAAGCTTTAAGGCGCAATACGCCGTATAGAAATGACAATCTGCTACACGTGAACTGTTTTCATTTTCATACATTTTGGCAGCATCAATAAATTGCTTTTGCGCTGCCGAGTACTTTTCTTTATTCCAAAGATCAATTGCTCTTTCCCACGTTGCTTCAGGGTCTTGTTGCTGTATTGGCTGTTGTCCGTAGCTATAATTAATAGACAAAAAGCTGAAAAACAGAATTATATATGCTAGAAATGGTTGTTTTTGCATGGTGATATCTTCGCTATGATAAAAGTAAAATCAACTATGGAAAGATGGAGACTTTCGTTTTGTAATTTTCAACGTTAATTTGTTAAAACTTTAAGCTATAAAAAGTAGGTGTTAAATGAGGGTTCATTACTTTCGAAACACTATTATTAACGAGTAAATTGAGAATTCATTGTAACAAAGGAAATGGATAAGGAAGCTATAGTAGATATTAGGGATGCAAAGATTGTAAACAGTAAGGTCACCATTTTAAATAAGGTCGATTTAAAACTTGCGGCAGGCGAATTTGTTTATTTAATTGGTAAAACGGGAAGCGGAAAGAGTAGTTTATTAAAAACCTTGTATGGAGAATTAAAGATAGGTACAGGTAGTGGAAAGGTTTGTGGATTTACACTGGAGAAGCTTAAAAAGAGTGAGATTCCTTATTTGCGAAGGAAACTGGGGATCGTATTTCAGGACTTTGAGTTATTGATGGATCGTACAGTATATGAGAATTTACTGTTTGTACTAAAGGCTACGGGTTGGAAAGACAAGAAAAAAATGGAGGAGAGGATCAACGAAGTGTTAGAACATGTTGAGTTGGGAGCGAAAGGATATAAAATGCCGCATGAACTATCTGGAGGAGAGCAGCAAAGGGTTGTTATTTCCAGAGCTTTATTAAATAGTCCAACTCTCTTATTAGCAGATGAGCCTACAGGAAACCTTGATCCGGAAACCTCGCAAAATATATTACGTTTATTACAGTCTATAGCGTCTGAGGGTACTTCAATAATTATGGCAACGCATGATTATACTGTAATGGAAAAGTTCCCTGCGCGGACGATCAGTTGTGAGGATCAGCGAGTAAAGGAGATCAATTAATACAATCTAATTTTAGTTTCAGGAAGGCAGCTGAACATTTGTTTATATTCTTTACCTTGCTAGCCTAAATCTAAGCCCCAGATGCAACGAAAATTTGTTGTCAATCTAGCATTATTACTTTTTCTTAATCTACTTGTAAAGCCATTTTACATACTGGGAATTGATGCTGAAGTTCAGAATCAAGTTGGAGTTGAGCAGTATGGAATGTACTTTTCAATATTCAGTTTCTCATTCCTGTTTAATATTCTTTTAGATCTTGGAATAACAAATTTTAATACACGAAATATTGCTCAGAATGAACATCTTCTCGCAAAGCATTTTACCGGAATTTTATCATTAAAGTTTGTTCTTATAGCGTTTTACTTCTTGTTTAGTTTTTTCCTGGGTTTTATAATTGGCTACGATCATATGCAGCTAAAAATGCTACTCATATTACTTCTCAACCAATCGATCGTATCGCTAATTTTGTATTTCAGGTCTAATCTTTCGGGACTTCATCTCTTTAAACAGGATAGTTTTGTATCGGTATTAGATAGGATACTACTCATCATCTTCATGTCTGTTTTATTATGGGGTAATATTACGGATCAAGCCTTAAAGATAGAGTGGTTTATTATGGTACAAACAGGAAGTTATGCTATTACTGCCTTGGTAGCCTACTTGCTTGTTCGTAAACGCTCACATCTTAAAAAACTCCACTTAAAAGGAACTTTTTCTTTAATGATATTAAAAAAGAGTGTGCCTTTTGCACTTTTGGTTTTAATGATGACCTTTTATTACCGTATTGATTCGGTTATGTTGGAAAGGATGCTTCCGAATGGAAGTGAACAAACAGGTATTTATGCAATGGGCTATCGGTTTTTCGAGGCGGCCAATAACATCTCCTATTTATTTGCGGTATTGCTATTGCCTATTTTTAGTCGAATGATCAAGAATAATGAGAAAGTAGATCAGTTAGTTGTATTGGCTTTTCGTATTTTAATATCCGGGGCTGTTTTTCTTGCATTGCTTTCCTGGTTTTATGGGAAGGAGATCTTATCACTCAGATATATTGCTCATATCGAAGAAGCAACAGCACCATTTCAATTACTTATGTTCTGTTTTATCGCCATTGCAAGTAATTATATATTCGGGACCTTACTGACGGCTAATGGGAGTTTAACAGCTTTAAATATTATTGCTTTTTCAGGTATGGTCATGAATATCATTCTCAATTTGATTTTAATTCCAAAGTATCAGGTTTTTGGTTCGGCCTTAGCAAGCTTAATAACACAAGTATTTACATCATTGATTCAATTTTTTATAGCGGTCAAAGTATTTTCTTTTAAGTTTAATGGTAAGCTAATCGCTCAATTTACTTTTTACATAGTGATAATGATCTTTGCTATGCAGTTATTGAAGTCAAGTGAGTTAGATATATTGGTTCAGGCAGGGTTATCGATCGCATTGTTTTTTGGCCTGGTCATGTTTACAGGTATATTTAATTTAAGATCTTTACGCACCTTGTTAAAACAACAATAATAAATCCCAAGTGTGATGGATTTAGATTTTTTAATTTTCATACATTTGGCGCAATTTTTAACTAAATTTTCAGATGAGTAACGAGTTCTCTTTCACTTCATTATTACAAATTATCAGGAGGAATTTTAAATTGCTAGCTGTTTTGGCTGTTATTGCTGCCATAGCGGGTGCTATATTTTCCGGTCCGACGTTTATCCGCCCTAAGTATAAATCAACGATGATCGTTTTTCCTTTAAACATCTTTCCTACCAGTATAGAATCAGAAACTGAGCAATCGCAGCAGTTGTTTCTTTCCTCATCAATTAAAGATGCGGTGATAGAAAAGTTTGATCTATGGGAACACTGGAGGATTTCTAAGGAAGATCCAAAGGCTGCCTATTGGATGGATCTAGAATATCAAACTAATATTAGTATTTCTAGAACGCAATATGAGTCGGTAGTAGTTGAAGTTATGGATTACAGTCCTGATACAGCTAAACTTATTGCTGATGAGATACTTGTAAAATACAATGATATCGCCAAAAAGCAATTCCAAAGTAAAGGTCAGGAGTATTTAGATGCGGCAAATGTCTCTTTAATAATGAGAACCAAGTATATTGATTCTTTACAGCATCGATTGGAGGAGTTGAGTACAGAGCACGGTTTACTGGCTTATGAATTTCAAGCTAAAGAGGTAACAAAGAGCTACTATGAAATGCTAAGAAATGGTAGCAGCACAGCTAAAATGGATGAGATAAAGCAAATGCTGGATAATTTGGAAAAATACGGTCCGGAATTTCAAAAGATCTCGATATTAATGAAAGAATACATGATCTTTTATGCGGAATGGACGGATAAAAGAGATAATTATTATTTCGAGACCCAATCACAATTTAGGTTTTATAATTTGATAGAAGAGCCTAAAGTAGCTGTAAAAAAGAGTTATCCCGTGCGTTGGTTGATCCTTGCGTCGTCTGTTCTTGGAACATTATTTTTATCAATGATACTTCTTGCACAATTTGACAGACCAAAACCTTGAGTATTAGTCTGAGGAAATATCTTATTGCCTTAGTGAGCTTGATCTTTATAGCTGTAAATCTATATTTGATCACAAAGAATAAGTACTATGGGTTTGCTTTACCGGCTGTTTGGCTTGTGGTGTGGTCGGTGATTTATGCCTACGATAGATTGTGGATGTTTGTCGCCTTTATGGTTCCCTTATCCATTAATTTTGAAACACCAATGGGCTCTTTGTTTTTACCTACGGAGCCATTAATTTTCGGATTGATGTTTGTCTTTTTTCTTAAAGCGATCGTCGATAGAAATTTAGACAAAAAGCTTTTAACACACCCTGTTTCATTATTGATCTATATTTATTTATCGTGGATGCTCTTTACGGTATTTTTAAGCACACTTCCATTAGTATCTTTTAAATTTACTCTTACCAAACTGTGGTTTATAAGCGTGTTTTATTTTATGGGAGTGGCTATTTTTAAGCACGAAAAGAACATTTATCGTTTTTTATACCTCATGTTGATCTCAATGTTACTTACGGTTACTTATACCTTGATCGTTCATGCAGGACATGGGTTTAATAAAGAAGCTGCACATTGGGTAATGTCTCCATTTTTTAAGGATCATACTGTTTATGGAGCGGTGTTAGCGATGTTTATTCCGCTTAGTGTTGGTTTTTTATTTTTAAAGAACAGAAGCTCCTTTCAGAAATCCCTGATGATACTTATTAATTTTGTCTTTTTTGTGGGAATCGTATATTCCTACACAAGGGCAGCTTGGTTAAGTTTAGTGGCTGCGGCGGGTATTTTACTTGTTGTAATGCTCAAGATCAGTTTTAAATCTATTGCTATTGTTTTCACATCGTTGGTTCTTTTGTTTTTTATGTTTCAAGATCAGATTGTTTATTCACTAAGCAAGAACACGCAGGATAGTTCAGAAAATTTCATGGAGAATATTCAATCGATGGTTAACATTTCTTCTGATGCATCAAATTTAGAGCGACTTAATCGATGGAATTCAGCGTTACGGATGTTTAATGAAAAACCAATGTTTGGGTATGGTCCAGGTACCTATCAGTTTAAGTATGGTATTTTTCAGAAGTTTTCTGAAGCGACTATCATTTCTACAAACGATGGAAATATGGGAAATGCCCACAGCGAATATTTAGGTCCATTAGCTGAGCAAGGTTTACTTGGTATGTTAACCATTCTTGCTATTATAATTGGCCTATCAATTTATGCACTTAATTTATATAAGCGAATGCCAAAAGGGAACTTAAAAGTGATTGTAATTTCAAGTTATTTAGGATTGTTCACCTATTTTATTCATGGAATTATGAATAATTATTTAGATACGGATAAGGCGAGTGTTCCTTTTTGGGGATTTATGGCAATTATTGTTTCAATTGGGATCTACCATGATAAATCGAATAATACTCCCTTACTTGAAGCTGAGAGTAAGTAGAGCAAAATCATCATGGTCTTCCATAGAGCCTTTAAACTCGTTTACACTATTTAATAATATTTGATTTGTGTTTTTAGGCGATCCCTTACTATTGTTCTCTACAATTGAGCGTAAGCGATCTTCCCCATACCATTCCCCCTCTTTATTAAAGGTTTCTGTTATACCATCAGTATAGCACATTACCATATTACCATCTTTTAAAACCTCCGAACCAACATTAACTGTTGGTAGGGTTCGCACCATTCCTAAACCAGTGGTTCCTTTTTTTAGTTCTAATAGGGTAGTCCCATTAAATAGCAATGGAGGGTTGTGACCTGCATTAACATATTCGAGTAAGTGGGTATCGAAATTATACTCTCCAATAAAGAATGTGATAAAACGATCACCATTCGAAAGCTCGTCGATCTCATTGTGAAGTTTATCCACAAGTTCGGCAAGTCTAAGGTCTGTATTCTTTAACAATGAATGCAATTTTGCCTGGAAATTTGACATGAAAATTGCTGCGCTTATACCTTTTCCCGATACATCAGCCATGCAAAATACGATACGACTTTCATCGATAAAATAGTCGTAATAGTCTCCTCCAATTAAATGATGAGGGTGATAGTGTGCATTCAGATTTACGCGTTTATTTTCAAATTCATTTGCTGGAATCAATGAGTTTTGCATATCTGCAGCTAATTCCATTTCTCGATTAAGCCTTTCTTTAATGATTTCCTCTTTATGAAGTCTTTTATTTACTATGGCAACAGAAATAAGATTAGCAATAGTTTGAATAAAGTTCAAGTGTTTAATGATAGGGCTAATACCCATTTTCTCCTCTGGATCGGCAAGAAATAATAAGGAGAGAAGTTCTCCGTGATGATAAACAGGAATGACCACCTCAAATTTCTCCTCAACACCTTCAATTAAAAATTCTCCTACACTGATATCGCTTAATTCTTTAAAGGCTTCAAAGTCTTTTTCAAGTGGTTTTCCATTGATTCCGGTACAGCCTAATAACTCCCATTGATTATTTGCAGAGGAGAAGAAAATAATTTGTCCAACATCAAGTTTATCCTTCAAAAAATCAATAAAAAGAGCTAATAAAGATTCGGTTTCAAGGTTTTCATTGATCGCAGTAGAAATATCCTTTATCCACCGAAGTTTAAAATCCTTTAATTGAAGTTTTTGTTCCAGTCTTGAGGTATTCATTTTTTAGATAGGGTATTAATTAAGTCAGGTAACCTTCTCATTGCGGCCAATTCACGGTATTTCTGACGAATAGGTTCGGCAGGGGCTCCAAAATAAGTTGTATTTCCTTCCAGTGATTTCGATACACCTGAAGTTGCTAATAAAATAGCGCCTTTTCCAATTGTGATACCACTTGATATTCCCACTTGGCCCCATAATGTAACTTCATCTTCAATAATAGTAGCTCCAGCAATACCACAATGGGCAGCGATAAGACAATTTTCACCTATAACAGTATCATGTCCTACTTGAACATGATTATCGATTTTAGTTCCTTTTTTTATTCGCGTATCTCCTGTAATACCCTTGTCAATTGTAGTTAATGCACCAATTTCAACATGATCTTCGATAACAACATTTCCACAAGTATGCATTTTGTCGTATTCGCTTCCACGTTTTTTATAATAAAAAGCATCAGCACCCAGCACTGTATTTGCATGAATAATTACATGATCCCCAATAACAGTATGGTCATGGATCACCACCCCGGGATGAATTAAACACTGTTTTCCAATTCTCACATGATCCCCAATTATTACATTGGGCTCAAGTGTAGTGGAAGGATGTATCACTGCCGATTCACTAATGATAGCATTAATGGTATTATAGGGATGAAAATGCCTTGTCAGTTTGTTGAAATCAGCACAAGGATCCTCCGAAAAGATAAGTCCTTTTCCTTCTGGACAATCGACTTGCTTATTGATAATGATTGTAGTCGCAGCACTTTCTAGTGCCTTGTCGTAATATTTAGGATGATCGACAAAAACGACATCTCCTTCACGAACTTTATGAATTTCATTAAATCCTTTTATGAGATGATCAGGATCGCCACTGAATTCGCAATCAATTAATTGTGCAATATCTTTTAAGTGAAAAGGGCGTGCTAAGTTCATTTAATAATTTTAACTAAAAGTAATTAAAAATGCCCTTTAAAAATAGAATTTTAGAGGGTGTTATCAATTACATCCGCTTCATCAATATTTAATGCTTTCAGATCGATCGTAAATGTACTTTCACTTAATGGCGCATTGACTTTAAAAGAAGATATCTCATAGATATAATCGATGCCATCTTTTCCTAAGAGCATGATTTTAACGATTTCACTTTTCTTCTTGTCGATGGTCAGTTTTGCAGTATGAAATGGTTTATCGTTGTCTTTTGTTGGGTAAAGGTTTACGATCTGGTATACGATACCACCAACCGTTTTTTCTGATTCAAAACTATAGGAAAAGCCATCTTCCCACATCGTAAGCATTTCACTAAAACTTGGACTGTCAGGATCTCTAACGTCTTCTGTTAAGTCTTTCGTTGCTTCATCGAGGTCAGAATCATAGGTCCAGGTAGTAATACCATCATTAAATATTTGGTAATCACCTAATACAAGCATGAACTTATCACCATCTACTTTTACTTCCCCTTCTTGGCTTATCTTTTCGTCTGCTTTTTTGTCTATTTGCGTGAAAGTAAAACTTGCTTCTATGGTTTTATATTCTTTCGCTTTTTCAGAGAGATTATTTAAAATAGCTTCTGCTTTAGGATCATTAGTTTGAGCCGTAGCAACGATACTTATAAAAAGTAGGATTATAGAAAAAGTAAGGTATTTCATAATAAAAAGTATTCAAATAATTAATGCTGCAAATGTATTAACTATTCGAGTTATTCAATAACTGTTCCAAACTTAGTTCATCACTTACAAGTACCTGTCGAGCTTTACTTCCTTCAAAAGGTCCGATAATTCCGGCAGCTTCAAGTTGATCAATTATCCGACCAGCTCGATTATAGCCAAGTTTGAGTTTACGTTGGAGTAAAGAAGCAGATCCTTGTTGATGAAGAACAATTATCCTTGCCGCTTCTTCGAATTTCACATCCCTGTCGTCAGGGTCAATATCATTGAGTGAAGCTGATTCTTCTCCTACATATTCAGGAAGTTGCAGGGCTTCAGGATAAGCACGTTGTGAACCGATAAATGTAGTGATCTCATCTACCTCCGGCGTATCTACAAAACCACATTGAAGTCTTATCAATTCTTGTCCGGTTGTCATTAACATATCTCCCCGACCAATCAATTGATCTGCTCCTCCGGCATCTAAAATTGTTCGCGAATCGATTTTCGCCATTACCCTAAAGGCAATACGCGCAGGGAAATTAGCTTTGATGGAACCCGTTATGATATTTACAGAAGGACGCTGAGTAGCGATTATCAGGTGAATACCGATAGCTCGGGCTAATTGAGCAAGTCGGGCGATTGGAGTTTCTACTTCTTTACCTGCCGTCATGATCAAATCGGCAAACTCATCAATCACTACAACAATGTAGGGTAAGAAGCGATGGCCATTCTCCGGGTTCAGTCTTCTCGATATAAACTTATGATTGTATTCTTTTATATTTCTTACCTGCGCATCTTTTAAGAGATCATACCGATCGTCCATCTCTATGGTCAGCGAATTCAGGGTATAGATAACTTTAGTAGTATCGGTAATGATCGCATTTTCCTCATCGGGTAATTTGGCAAGAAAATGCCTCTCTATCTTATTATATAAAGTTAGTTCAACCTTTTTAGGGTCAATAAGAACGAACTTGATCTCGGCTGGGTGCTTTTTATAAAGGAGGGAAACGAGTACAGCGTTTAAACCAACTGACTTTCCTTGTCCAGTTGCTCCGGCCATTAATACGTGTGGCATTTTTGCCAGATCGAAAATAAAAGTTTCGTTACTAATCGTTTTACCTAAGGCTACCGGTAGGTCCATATTAGAGTTCTGAAACTTCTCGGAAGAGATCAATGAACGCATAGAAACAATGGATGGTTTCGTATTAGGAACTTCTATCCCGATGGTACCTCTTCCTGGGATAGGAGCAATGATCCTAATTCCTAATGCTGCTAGACTCAAAGCAATATCGTCCTCAAGGTTTTTGATCTTGGATATCCGAACACCGGGGGCAGGAACGATCTCATATAATGTAACAGTAGGTCCAATCGTAGCCTTTATTTTAGAGATCTTTATGTTATAGTTATTTAAGGTATTTACGATCTTATCTTTATTTTTTTCTAGTTCACCTTGTGATACCTGAACTTCTGATGAAACTCCGTAACTTTTAAGAAGATCAATAGTTGGAAAAGTATAATTAAGCAATTCCAATCTGGGGTCGTATTCACCCACTTCATCCACTAGATTTTTTGCTTTTTTCTTAATGTCTTTGTCACTTAAATGCTCGTCTTCGTCTGTTGCTACTTTTACAGTAAACCCCTCGTCTAGATTTCCCTCAACTTTTTCTTCGTCAATTATTAATTCAGGCTTAGTTGTTTCTTCATCTTTCGAAATTATTGGAGGCACAGTGATCTCAAGCTCTTGAGTTTCGCTTTTATCCTCTTCCAATTCACTATCAAGAGGAGCGATCTCTTCAGCTTTTACATAAACATTATCAATTTCTTCCGGAGTAAACTCATCTTTTAGGTAATTCTTATTTTCATCCTCTTCGGCATCGTCAGCCTTGATGGAGAAAAGAGCCATTACCCGTTCTGGAAGTTCGCTAGCATCAATATTTAATTGCCACATCAAATAAGCAATAAAACTTACAAATAATAGAATTCCTGTTCCAAGCGATCCAATAATCCCATTTAACCAATTATTTACATAAAACCCAAAAGCACCGCCATAAATGGTATTTCCAGTTAAGATATAGGCAAATAAGACTGAGAATAATAAAAGCCCGAGAATTAACTGTTTTATTGCTTTGCTTATAGGATAGATCGTTTTATCAAATAGAATTCTTACGCCGATAATGAAAAGCAGAGGAACAAATAGTAAAGTTGCTATTCCAAAACCATTATAGGCGAATACATGTGCTAAGTAGGCTCCAAATCTCCCTATCCAATTATGCACGATCAAATCGGCGTCAAAAAGTATAGTCGCGCCATTTCCTTGAAGTACATCATGGTCTTGTTTTCCTGTGAATAAGTAGGATAGCAGGGCAATAAAAAGAAATACGGAGGTCAAGATCAAGAGAAGACCAAGAGTCTTTGTAAAGGTTGAATAATCTCTCTTTTTTTTCTTAGCCGCAGACTTAGATGAAGACTTTGAATTGTTTTTAACGCTATTTGATTTTTTTGCCATTCGGGTTTTAGGAATTAAAAACCAAAGCTAAGCTTTGGCGAGCAATGATACTAACGCTAATACTGACTATTTATTAAATGCTAGGCGTTAACAAATCAAAGTGACTCGGCAATTATTTTCAATTCGTCAATAAATTCTTCAGGAGTAACAACACGATATTCATCCGATGATTCGAAGATATCATCATCTATCTTCATAAACTCAATGCTTTTAACCTTTAGTCGAAGTTTCATTCCAAACTGATTATATTCATATTGAAGAAGAACATAAGGGATATCATTATAGATATTATACCAATTTGGATTTATAATGTTAATATCCTTAGAGTAGATCAATGGAGCTTCTTTACTTTCAATCTCATCGTAAATAATAATATCATGATTCGCTACTACTCCTTCCAAGCTATCTAAAAAATCAGTCTCAATAAGGGTAAAACTAGGATGATCCATATAGAAGAAGATCTGTCGTGCATCAAAGTTCGACTTGATCTTTTTATTCATCAATTTGATCTCCTGTGTTATTTCCTTATCAATTCCATTCGAGTAAGCTGCAAAACGAACTAAATTCCCTCTTGAGGAAAGTGATAAGGTGGTTTTTTCTTTTTTGAAATAATATTCAGCCTGATTGGGCATCATACTTTGCATAAAAGGATCAATATTATCACCTATGATCTCTATTTCATAAATGATTCTTCCTTCATCCTTTTTCCTATTAACTTTATCAGATGAGCAAGCACCTATAAAAGCAATCAATAAGAAGATAAAAAAAGATTGAATTATTCTTCGCAATGTAATTAGTTTATATCAGGACGTTAAAGTAAAAAAAATCAGTACAATTTGATTTTCCTTTTGATTTATTTTTCCAACTTTTTAGCTGATTAATAAGACAAAGTGGTCGACTTAATTAATTTTGCAGGAATAATTCAATTATTTATGACAGAAATTACCATTGTTGAGAACAAATCTGAAATTGCTGCAGGCACCAGAGGTAGTAGTTTAGCAATCGAAGCGATCAAGATAGCATCGATAAATGTGAACGATAATATTTTCTCTAAATACAAGCGAGTACGGATCGATAATGAAAATGAAAGAATATGGGGAGATATTAATTCTGTTCATGCTAAACGTATTGATGGTGTTATAAAGATGTATGAACGCATTATTGAAACAGTAAAACCGATATTAATCGAAAATTCATTTCCCTTAATAATCTCTGGTGATCATTCTAACGCAGGAGGGAGCATTGCTGCAATGAAGAAAGCCTATCCGGATAAGAAAATAGGTGTTGTTTGGATCGATGCTCATGCTGATCTCCACTCACCCTATACGACACCTTCTGGGAATATGCACGGAATGCCATTGGCTACTGCTTTAGCAGAAGATAATTTGGAGAAGAAAATAAATGATCCTGATAAAGAAATAGTTGAAAAATGGGGAAGGTTAAAAAGTATCGCAGATATAGAGCCAAAGATTAAAAGTAGTGATCTGGTATTTGTAGGTGTAAGAGATGCTGAAGCTGCGGAACAAAGTATTATTGATAGAAAATCAATTCCGAATTTCACTACCGACGATCTGGTTAAAAAAGGAGTAGATCATATATCAGGTGAAATTCTTGATTACCTGAGTGCCTGTGATATGCTGTATATTTCTTTTGATGTAGATAGTATGGACATGGAAATATCAAATGGTACAGGAACCCCTGTGAAGGACGGTTTATCAAAACATCAAGCCTTGGAATTAATAAAGAAATTAGTGGCAGATCCACGTGTGAAAATGTTTGAAGTAGTTGAGGTCAATCCACTATTGGATAAGAAAGGTAACCTAATGGCAGAAATGGCATTGGAAAGCATTCAGGAAGTAATTAAAGTTGTAGAAGAACGATAATAATGAATATAGAGGATTTAATAAAGGAAGGTACTATAAAGGCTGTCAAGCAACTGTATAATGCCGAAATTGAGAGTGATAAAGTTCAAACCCAACAAACGCGTAAAGAATTTGAAGGTGATGTAACCCTTGTTGTTTTTCCATTTGTAAAGATGGCGAGAAAAGCACCGGAACAAGTTGCAAATGAGATAGGAGAGTTCTTGAAGAATGAGATCGATGAAATCATTGATTTTAACTCAGTAAAAGGGTTTTTAAACCTACTTGTTTCAGATTCTTATTGGTTAAACGCGTTTAATAGTCGTTGTTTTAATGATGATATATTCGGAGTAGAAGCTAAGGGTAAAAAAGGCCATATAATGGTAGAGTACTCATCACCAAATACGAATAAACCCTTGCACCTTGGTCATTTACGAAACAATTTTTTAGGCTACTCAGTGGCTGAGATATTAAAGGCCGATGGGTATAAAGTTACAAAGGTACAGGTTATCAACGATCGTGGAATTCATATTTGTAAATCAATGCTGGCTTGGCAAAAATTTGGAAATAACGAAACGCCTGAGAGTACTGATACAAAAGGCGACAAGTTAGTAGGTAAATATTATATCGCTTTTGATAAGGTTTATAAGGAAGAGATTCAAGGCTTGATCGCTTCAGGACGAAGTAAAGAAGAGGCAGAAAAGGAAGCTCCAATAATGATGGAGGCGAAGGAGATGCTGATCAAATGGGAGCAAAAAGATCCTGAAATATATGCATTGTGGGAACGTATGAATGCATGGGTTTATAAGGGATTTGATGCTACTTATGAATCGATGGGAGTTGATTTTGATAAGTTATATTATGAATCTGAAACCTATTTAAAAGGTAAAGAAGAAGTTATCAACGGACTGGAAAAAGGAATTTTCTATAAGAAGGAAGACAGTTCAATATGGGTAGATCTGAGTGAGGAGGGTATGGATCAGAAGCTATTATTAAGATCGGATGGGACTTCTGTTTATATGACTCAGGATATTGGAACTGCCATTATGCGTTTTGAGGATTATCCTGATCTTGCTGGTATTGTTTATACTGTTGGAAATGAGCAAGAGTATCACTTTAACGTTCTGTTTTTAATTCTTGAGAAGTTAGGTTATTCCTGGGCAAAGAATTGTTATCATTTATCTTATGGGATGGTTGACCTTCCTAGTGGGAAAATGAAATCAAGAGAGGGAACGGTAGTAGATGCTGATGATCTTATCGCAGAGATGAAGGATACGGCTCGTCAGATCACTGATGAATTAGGTAAACTTGACGGAATGAAAGAGGATGAAAAGGGTAAGCTTTTTCATCAGATCGGTCTTGCTTCTTTAAAGTATTATTTATTAAAGGTAGATCCGCGGAAGCGAATGATGTTCAATCCGGAAGAGTCGATAGATTTTAATGGAAATACGGGACCGTTTATTCAATATACCTACGCTAGAATTCGGAGTATCTTACGAAAACACGGTAAAAAAGTGAATGCTATAAACGGGGATTTGACTATTGAAATAATTGAGAAAAATATTATCCAGCAAGTATTGTTATTTCCTGAGGTGATAAATGAAGCAGCCAATATTCATAGTCCGGCCATCATTGCAAATTACACTTATGATTTGGTAAAACTTTTTAATTCATTCTATCAATCAACTCCTATTTTAAAAGTAGATGATGAGCAAGTTCTTGAGTTTAGAATAGGCTTGTCACAATCTGTAGCTGATATAGTAGAAGCTGGAATGGCGCTGTTGGGTGTTGATGTTCCGGAGCAGATGTAGGGGAGGAGACGGAAGTTGAAAGACTGGAGAACGGGGTACGCTTGTAGAAGGGGCTTTTCTTCAATTTAACCACCGAGCTCTCAAAGTTTTTGCACAAAGTTCTCAAGGAAAAAACAAATGGAAAGCAAGTTTTGTTTATTGTAAAGCGGGACTCCGAAGGAGTCCAATCATAATTGCCTGGGATGAAATCCCGGGTAATAGGAAAGATACATGTTGAAAGCGGCGAAGAACAGTGATTAACGTGGGTAGATGTTTTTTCGAGCCGCAACGAAGAGGAAAACCGTATGAAATTTAGGCTTCGACTGTGCCTTCGCGTAGCTTCGGCGAAGCGAGGCAAGCTCAGCCTGACGTGAATAGCACAGTTTTACTTCTTATAGTTTTTTGAGCATTCCCTGTCGCATGGCAAGAAATGCAATAAGGTCGAAGGTTTATAGATTTTTATCAAGCCTACAAATTAAAACGCTAATTATTTTAACTTCGAATAAACAAGCAAGTCTATAAACAAGCCGTTTTTATAGCCTGCTTTTTTCAACGTGCCTTCCTTTATAAATCCATTCTTCTCCAAAACTCTTCCAGATGCAGGATTTGTAGAGAATACATCCGCATAGATGCGGTTTATTTTATAGTTTGAAAAAAGGTGGCTACAAAATTTCTCAATAACCTGGGAAACTACCCCTTTTCCCCAATAGTTTTCAGCTATCCAATAGCCTAACTCAGCATTGTAGCGATGAATATCATCTTTGATGTGCCCACCAATGCCTCCGATCAACTCACCTTTGCGTTCGATCACAAATAGCGGATTTTTAGTTTCTTTCAGGCACATATTAATCCATTCTTCCGCATCTTTCTTTGTGTAGGGGTGTGGGAAAGAGTCCATCATAAAGTTAGCTATATGCTGATTGTTAGCCAGTGAAGCCAACCTTTTTTGATCACTTTTTCTCCAATCACGAAGTTTGATCTCGTTATTTACTATAATTTCCATACTTCAAATTACATTGTAGACTTACCTTCATATTCCTTTGTAAAACCTCGTCTACGGGTTCCCAAAGTTCAATTTTACGACCTTCAGGGTCAATGATATGAGCAAATTTCCCATATTCGAACTCTTCTATCTCACCTGCTATTTCAACTCCTTTATTTCTAAGGTCTTCAAGCAGTGCGCTTATGTCAGCTACTCGATAATTGATCATAAAATTCTCCTTAGATGGAGAAAAGTAATCTGTATCCTCTTTAAAGGGACTCCATACAGTATATCCTTTTTTATCGGGTGCTGCTCCTTGTCTGAATTCGAATACTGAACCATAGGGGTTAATAACCAAGCCAAGCTTATCTCCATACCAGTCGCTTATCTTTTTTGGGTCTTTACTTTTAAAGAAAACGCCTCCAATTCCTGTTACTTTTTTCATTGCTATGATGTTAGATTATCAAAGGAAAGAAAAAAGGATGAATAATAACCCCTTCCTGCGTTTCAAACGCTGGAAGGGGTAGATTTTATTGAACTATAATTGGCTTAGTAGATTGATTTTCATTGTTTGTTAACTGAAGGAAGTATAATCCAGGTAGTAGATCATCAATATTCAGAATCACGCTTAATTGATGATTGCTATTTATCGATCTAACTTGTTTACCAGTTACATCAAATAGAGTAATGTATCCTGAAAATTCATCAATAAATTCTATAAAGATCTTTTCTTTAGCTGGATTTGGATAAAATGAATAACTATTTTTTCCTATTTCATTGATGCCTGTTACCAAATCAACCCCATCACAATCCTGATCTATTCCATCATCGGGAATTTCAGGAGCTCCTGGGTAGGTGAACTCATCATTATCATCACAATCTGCGAAATTGTCAGCAAATCCTTCTGGAGCACTACAAGCTCTGATAGAATCTAAAGCTATACCATAGCCATCACCATCATTATCTATATAGAAGAAGGGTGGAGCTTCAAAATCGGCACAAAATAGAACGGTATCACAGACTTCATCTACACCACATATATTAGATGCTTCCAGACAGATGCTTTGCCAACCATCAGAGATGAAACTATAGGAAAATGATGCCTCAGTTGAACTAAACTCATCATTTAATTGCCAGAAAAGATTCTGCCCTTCATCTGAACCAGTTGCTACAATATTATTAAAAGAACTAGTAAAAGTGAAAGATGCATCAGGAGGAAAGAACATGAGTGCGCTAAGTGTATCTGATAGGAAACATTGATGAGAAATTGAGTCATAAACGGAAACATAATAATCGCCCGATTCTGTTGCATAGATTTCACTATTACTTTCATGTGTATTCCAATACCAAATATCATATTCACTTGGACCTTCAATTAAAATGGAATCTCCTATACAAAATTCTGTATCACCACTAACACTTACTAATTCGTCTTCGCAGTTTAAGTATTCAAATTCCATCCATTCACGTAACCCCCATATTCCAGAGTCTGATTGTACTCGCATACCTAATTTATGAATACCATCTGTGAGCGTTTGCGATGCTAACCATTCATTTATCATGATTGTATCGCTCGCTGTTAAATTGATATAGATTCCATTTCCAGGGCCTGGGTCTTCATCAATAAAATACTCCAATCCGACGATCTGAACAGGAGGAGCTATAGTTTGATCCTTTCTGATATAGAATTCAATCGACTCTGAAATTCCCCATACATCATTATCATTTTTAACTCTGATGGATAATCTATTTACACCAAGTGGCAGACCTTCGCTAGGTATCAGTTCTGAAATTAAGATTGTATCATTTGAACTTACTGCTATTTCAGTTGCCAATCCAAATCCCGCATCATTTTCAAAAAAGTATTCCGCATAAATAATGGAAGAAAGCTCAGGTATACTAATAGGCTCGATAATTAGGAAGGGTGCAGTTTGAGCCATTCCCCATATGCCATTATCGTTCTTTACTCGTAGATAAATGTCATGCGTTCCAAGAGCAAGATCATTTATTATCAATTCGTCTATAAATGCTGTATCACCAGATAGTGAAAATGGTGTTGCATTACCATAACCAGGATCGTGGTTGATAAAATACTCAGCATCTGTCAAGTTACTCTGTCCAAAAACAAATGTATAGAGTAACAGCATTAACAATGTTGTTATCGTTTTCATTGGATAGAATATTATTGATTACTTCTTACTTCAGCTTCTAATTGTATGTCCTGATTTTCCATGATCAATCCTGGAACTGCCATTTGATGAACATAAGGTACACCTCTTAAGTTTTCGTAATTATTAAAAGGATAAAGACCTCCGGTAATTCCAATATCCGTTCCGTCGGTTCCTCCATTAATTAAAGGCGAATACTCCAATAGATCTAATGAATTAGTTCCGCTCCAGACCCAACCATCAATTAATGTTTCGTAAAGAGGATCGGTATTTACTAAATTTCCGCTACCAATATTTACTGGTACTGAAGTAGAAACTGGTGGAATATTACAAGCTCCATAACTTGCGCAATCATAAGATAGATTATTGCTATATACGTTAGCATAGTTTGCTCCAACTGTAGCTCCGTAGCTAAAGCTTGATGCATTTGATCCGAAAAACACATTGTTTACGATGAAACAATTGAAAATATCATGAAAGGCATGAAATCCATTAAGTGAATAAAAAAGATTATTCGCTATCAACGTTTGATTAGCAGCGCTTAATGAAGCTTTTATCGTTCCTAGACTATAATTGGAACCAATAATATTATTACTTATAAAAAGATTATCAGTCATGCCTGCACCTGTCAAAAAGTTAAGTGTAGGGTATCCAAGGCCGGTGTTTAAACCTGCTATAACATTGTTTCTTAATGTTATATTTTTAATTGGACAATTATCTCTTTGCTTTATTCCAGGAATTTTACAATTGAAAATCTCCACATCTCTTAATGTATCTAAGGGTGCATTTAGTTCGCCAAAAAACACTGGATAATCATTTGTTTGTGTTAACACGAGACCATTCAATGTACTTCCATCGGCGTCATTAGATTTAAATTGAATGCTATATATCATCGATTTCATGCCAGATTGATTATCCGGTATCCATCCAGAGCCAACGATATGTAATTCTTTATTTATTAAAACACTACCATAATTACTGTTTGCCGGTATAATGTGAATGATATCCCCGTCAGCAGCAATATCAATGCATGTTTGCAGGTCACTATAAACATGATCCCCAGTAGGTGCGTTTTCATTTTGATCAACAACATAGGTTGTTTGAGAGAATAAAATTGAAGTTGAAAATAAAAATAAGAGTAGGAGTAATTGATTAGGTTTCATAATATTTGTTTTAGTTATTTAATAATGTTAAAGGCATCGAAACACCTATTTTAATTTGTGATAAATATCTTTAAATAAACTATTTTCAGTGCATCAAGTCCCAACCTAATAATGTACTAAATCATCAGTAATAAACCTATATAATGAAAGGTTAAATATCTCAATGTGTGCTATTTATAATTATTTTTAATAATGCAAGAAGGATTTATAATTACCGGTCTATCTATTAAGTTAATAGTTATTTAAAGCTTGAGGTCATTTTCGGATTTGTTTCTAATTCAAAAGAGCACAATAAAAGGATGAAAGTTAAAATCATTCCAGAGTTTCAAACTCTGGAAGGGTTTTCTATTTGGTTTAGCTTGTAACTATGATTAGCAACCTAGCTTTAATGTTTTATTACTTTAAGCATTTTTGTTTCTTTAGATTCTATAGTTATTTTGATAAAATAGATCCCTTTAGGACCTTCAATTTCTAATTCAATTTGATTTGTATTCTGATAGCTATAGCTACTAAGTTTTTGTCCACTTAGATTGTAAATACTTAGCTGGACTTCTGAATATATTTCTCCTAGATCAATATGGCTATAATAATTTGTAGGATTTGGATAAATTGAAATTGGTAGAGAATTTACATCTTTACCTTCTACAGTTAAGGCTAAAGTATTTTCAAAAATATAGGCTGAACCAGCGTAAGACAAATAGTTTTCTCCTAATTCATCTCGGCCCTCTTTATAGGTTGATACAATAGCATGGTATTGACTTATTGCAACTGAAGTACCAAAAGTGGTATTACTACTTCTGTCTGATGCTAAAACTTTTTGCTCTTCGACCCAGACGTCTACATTATTCATTTTAAATATATAGGCTGCGCCCGCATTGGACATTGGATTTTCTCCATTTTCATCTTCTGTTTCACCATAAGCTCCAAAAATAGCTCTATCTCCACTTAATGATCCAGAAGCCCCAAATCTGGCATTTTCTTTACGATCGGAAGCAACAATTTTCTGCACTTCTTCCCAATTACCACTTGTATTTCTTTCAAAAACATAAGCTGAACCAGATTTAGTCAATGTATTTAGTCCATCTTCATCTTCGCTCTCCCAAGATGCAGAAACAATAGCCGTAGTATTTGAAATAGACACTGATGATCCGAATCGATCATTTATCGATCTATCTGAAGCAGTAACCTTATTAACCTCCTGCCAAATACCATCACCATTTTTTTCAAATATATAGGCAGCACCTGCATTTCCCATTGGATTTTCACCATTAGAATCAAATTGATTTTGATGTGAAGAAACGATTAAATAATCTCCATCTATTGAGACATTTCTTCCAAATAAATTTGCACTAGACCTATCTGAAGCTACTATTTTTTGTGTTTCAGACCATATTCCATCAGAGTTTCTTTCGAAGATGTAACATGATCCCGCACTAAAAGTATAATTTTCACCATTTTCATCTTCATCCTCAAATTCTGCTCCTACAAGAATTGTATTTCCATCAATAGCAATTCCTCTGCCAAATCCATCTTCGGCACTACGATCTGAAGCCACTATTTTTTGGACTTCGATCCAAATTCCATCTGTGTTCCTTTCAAAAATGTAAGCAGAACCTGCACTTATAAGGGTGTTTTCTCCCAATTCATCTTCGTCTTCTTGTGCAGAACTAACAACCGCATAATCACCACTTATTGCAACTCTTTGGCCAAGTAAATCTCCTTCATCACGATCTGAAGCGACTATTTTTTGGGTTTCTATCCAATTTCCTTCATCATTTATTTCAAAAATGTATGCGGCCCCAGCTTGGTATTGTAGGTTTTCTCCATCTTCATCATATGACTCCTTTTTAGCGCTGATTATTGCGTAATTGCCATCAATAGAAGATGACCAACCAAACCAAGCTAAGGTATCTCGATCAGATGCAACAGCTTTTTTAACTTCATTCCAGTTTTGAGCATTTAATTGAAGATACCCAAATGCGATTAATAATATTAGTAAGTGTTTTTTCATGTTTTCTAAGTATAAATACCGCTCCATCTTTTTTAACTAATAGTTAACTAAAGCTTGAGACCTTTTCGATGAAGCGGTAAATGTTATTGTATAATAAGTGGTTTAGTAGATCTCGTAAAACTGTTTGTCAATTGTAATAGATACATCCCAGGAAGTAGATTTTCAACCTTTAGGATTGTTTTATTCTCATTGTCAACAGACCATGAGTTAATAAGCTTTCCTCTTGAATCAAGTATTTCTATAACTCCGGAAAAATCAGTAGTAAATTCAATGGTCAGTTTATCTGTAGCTGGATTAGGATAGAAATTATAGGCAACCCCATTAATTTCATTGATCCCAGTTACCAGATCTACTCCATCGCAATCCTGATCTATTCCATCGTCGGGAATTTCTGTTGCTCCCGGGTAGATCGAATCATCCGTATCGTCACAATCTACATCGCTTGTATAACCATCTCCATCAGCATCCTGTGTATCTAAAGTAGCAGGATCGCAATCATCATCGATAAAATTGTAAAGGATCTCGGTTTGACCTGGGTTAATAGCATCAGAATTATCATCACAATCCAGCATATTATCAGCAAACCCATCTGGTGCACTACAAGCTCTGATCGAATCGCTAGCTACACCATATCCATCGCCATCACTGTCAGTATAGAAGTAGGGAGGTGTTTCAAAATCGGCACAAAGCAGCAGGGTATCACATACTTCATCTACACCACAAATATTGGAAGCCTCCAGACAAATACTTTGCAATCCATCTGTTAAAAAATTGTAAGTAAACGACTCTTCAATAGAGCTGTATTCATCGTTTAATTGCCAGAAAAGATTTTGTCCAAGTCCATTTGCACTAACATTGACCGAATTAAATGAACTCGTAAGGCTAAATGAGCCATCTGGTTGTGTAAACATTAAAAGTGTTAGGGTGTCGCTTAAATAGCAAGTATTTAATAGTGAATCGTAAGCACTTCCAAAATAACTTCCTGCTTGACTTACATCAATTGTACTTGAGTATTCATGTGTATTCCAATACCAGCTATCATAGCTATCAGGTAGATTCAATTGTACCGTATCTCCTGAACAGAACTCTTCATCTCCTGATACTACAATGGGCTCACCTGCACAATTTAAAAATTCAAATTCAACCCACTCGCTTAAACTCCAAACTCCAGAATCTGATTGCATGCGAATACTAAATTGATGGATTCCATCTGTTAAGTTTTGAGACGCTATCCATTCTTCAAAAACCAATGTGTCGCCATTTTCGATATCAATATATTCTCCAGAACCAACACCGGGATCTCCATCAATAAAAAACTCAAATCCTGAAATCATTTCATTTGACCCTGAAACACTTAGATCTTCTCTTACAATAAATCTCACCATATCCTCTAATCCCCAAACTCCATTTTCGTCTTGAACACGAAGAGAAAGTGTGTTTATACCAGGGCTTAGATCTTCTGTAATAAGTTCACTAATAAATAGCGTGTCGCCAGGTGATAAGGGTAATGAAGTCGCTGATCCATAACCGGGATCGTGATTAAAAAAGTACTCAGAATTATTAATTGAAACGGGGTCTTGGATAGTAAGTGGTTCTCTGACCAAAAATGTTACAGATTCTTCCAGTCCCCATTCATCATTGTTATCTTTTATACGTAATCCAATCGTATGTATTCCAATAGTTAAGTCATTGATAATTAATTCATCAATAAAATCGTTACTTCCACTAAGTGTTATTGGCGTTCC
>JAUVAY010000114.1 GCA_030591505.1 Flavobacteriales bacterium
CACTCGAAGTTATGATGTTCAAACCCTGTCGGGTTTGTGATAAGTGTAGTTCAACACCTTCGGTGTTGTATGGTTATGGAGTTGTTTATATCCTCGAGTTATACTCGAAGTTATGATGTTCAAACCCTGTCGGGTTTGTGAAAAGGATAGTTCAACGCCTTCGGTGTTGTTCCGTAGTGGAGTTGTTTATATCCCTGAGTTTTACTCGAAGTTATGAAGTTCAAGTTCTGTTGGGTTTGTAAAAATGGTAGTTAAAAACTAGATTATTCTATGAGGACTTTCTTTTTAAAGAACCCCGGAAGGGTTCAATATTTATAACCACAAGTCCTACTTGTGGTTATAATGCCATGAACAACCAACCCTGAAAGGGTTGAACTTTAATAGAATCCCGAAGGGGTTCAACATTCACCGATTAATCGTTCAGTAAATAGCCCACAGAATAGGGACCTTCATTAAATAAAAGATCAAGGATGGATAGGTTGGGTGAAAATCCATGCTTATAATTAAAAACCTGGAGGTAGGGTTTGAAATTTGAATCTGGGATCTTGCTGGGTTTAAAATACCCACGAAGAGAATGTGCTTTAGAAGATATTCCTCCATCTGATGCAAATTTTACTTTTTTAGGATGCCCCAGCAACTTGATGAGCTTACTTAAAATACTTTTATTCAGATCGATAAGTAAATCATGTTCCATATTGATCAGAGCTTTTATATCGTGCTCATATTCTTCAAAAAAAGGAGAAGATTTATAGGCGGATTGAATGGTTCTCCAATGCTTTAATTGCCATCTATCATCATAACTGATCTTGATCTTGTCTATCGTTAGATCTAGTCCTTTGGTGCTCTGAACCGGTACACTTAGATCTAAAACTCCATTGGCAGCAATAATTTGCATCCTGTTTCTAAAAGTTTGTTTTAGATAAACCTCTGTATCGTCTATCCAGACTTCTTCAGAAGTATATAAATACTTGAAATAAGAAAGGTTTCCAAAATAGGTAAGTGGGAGCACTATAGCTTCCATTGTCTATATTTTAATGTACAAAATTAAATACCCTGTCCCAGCGGATTCCAGTATATGGATCCTTTGAAAACCAAATAAACACAGCTTTTCCTACTACGTGATCTTCGGGTACAAATCCCCAAAAGCGTGAATCAGCAGAATGATGTCGATTATCTCCCATTAACATATAATAGCTTTGACCAAAAGTATAGCTGCTAACAACTTCTCCATTGATCAATACCTGACCTTCTTTCTCTTCTACTGTATTCCCTTCATACACTTCGATAGCTCGTTGATAAAGAGGCAAGTTTTCTACACTTAGGTCAATCACATCTCCCTTTTTAGGAATATAAAGTGGACCGAAATTATCTTCTGTCCAATTATAATCTGGATGATTTGGAAAGATAGGCATCGAAGTGCCATCGTAGGAACCTTTATCCTTCAGTTTCAAAGAAATAGATTCGACAACTCCCAATTTTTTTATTTCCTCTAAGCTTGACTCCGGCATAGAGATGAGGTAAGATTGTGTTTCACTATCAAAACTCATATCATTAGGGTTGATATCGTATTGTTCTTTCAGTAATTTAGGATTTAACTGACCGGTGGTTTTTACCAGGTATTCCATCTGAGCATTTTCCGGCCAATCCAGTTTCTTCCCACTCTCATGTACAACACCATCAATGATCTCAAAATTATCTCCGGGCATTCCGACGCATCTTTTTATATAATTCTCTCTTTTGTCAAGAGGGCGTGCCTTGATGCCATATCGTTTTTCGAAAAAACTACGTGCTGCAGCTTCGTATTTGTCTTTATTTGCCCAAAAGTCATCCTTTCTACCATTCTTTCTCCATATCTCATAGGCATTTCCTTGAATGATGCTATAATAATTATGTCCTTGTAATTCCGGATCATTAATAATCGTATCCCCGGCTGGGAAGTTAAAAACAACTGCATCGAAACGCTCCACATCACCAAATCCGGGCAGTCTGTAGTAAGGTTGTGTAAACCACTCAACATAAGACTGTGTTTTCTTTGTCCCAGGAATTGTATGATGAGCAAATGGGAATGAAACAGGGGTCATAGGCATTCTCGGGCCATAGGACATCTTACTTACAAAAAGGTAATCGCCTACTCGCAATGATTTTTCCATCGAACCAGTAGGGATAGTAAATGCTTCTAATGTGAATGTTCGAATGATGGTAGCGGCTATAATTGCAAACAAAATTGCATCACCCCATTCACGGGCAGAGCCTTTTTTCTTTCCCGTCCAATCTATTGGTCCTGTATAAATGATATTCTTATCGAATGCTAGTTGAGGAATAGAAAACCAAGGTACGAGAACTGCTACTAAGCTGTCGGTAAAAGTTCTTTTTCCGAAACTTTTTCCTAACTCTACATTAAGAACAACAAGCATTAATAAATTGATTCCCGGCACAAGAAATAGAAATACCCACCACCATGGTTTTTTCATTATTTTTAATGAAACGAGAATATTTAGTATGGGAACAAATCCCTTCCACTTTTCTTCACCTGCTTTTTCAAACACCTTCCAAAGGCTTGCAAAATAGACGACAATTAGTATGTATAATAATAGTTGAGGTATCATAAATTAAGTTTTATCAAGTCTTTCATACTATAATTCCCCGTTTTTCCGGGCAGGAATTCAGCTGCTAATACTGCGCCTAAAGCAAAGCCCTTTCTGCTTTTTGCTTCATGTGTAAACGTTATGGAATCGATATCAGATTCATGTTTGATCGTATGTGTTCCCGGAACATCGTCTATTCTCTTTGCGCTGATAGGCAAAATACCTTCTCCACCTTCATCTAGTTTCCAACAACTTAAATTCTCGTTGTTTTCCAAGATTCCTTCGGCTAGTAAAATGGCTGTCCCACTTGGTTTGTCAAGTTTTTTAGCATGATGTGTTTCTTCGATGCTGGATTTATATGCCGGATAGTGGCTGATCAGACGAGTGAGTTGTTTATTTACTTCGTTAAAAATATTAACGCCAATGCTAAAATTAGAAGCATAAAATATGCTATGTCCTTCATCGACACAGCGATTTTTAATCTCCATCATATCCTCTTTCCATCCCGTTGTTCCAACTACAACGGGTACTCTATTGTCGAAGCAGATATGTATATTCTCGGCGACCACGTCAGGGCGACTAAATTCGATGGCTACACTAGCCTTTTTTAATTGTTCAGGATCTAAGGGACTAGTACTACTGGATTTCAACACGATTTCATGTCCGCGTTCCAAGGCGATCTTTTCGATCTCCTTTCCCATTTTTCCGTATCCGATCAGTGCTATTTTCATAAATTTTGAATTCAATATTATAATTTAAGTCGCAAAGTTAAGCCTGCATTTATAGGAGTGGATGAATTATAAGTTGGAGGGCGAAAATACGGTTCAATACGCAAAGAAACATCCGGACTTACATCGAATTCGAAAAAATAGGCATCCACGCTTGCATCTACAATGTTTAGAAGGTAAACACCCACCAAAATAAGAATGCTCAAGTTTCGCTGATGTTCATATTCATCTTTGTAGAACAAAACTTCTTCATCGCTCATTTCAGGAAAATTTATGGTGTCACCATAGTTGAACCTGTTTATCGCTTCAGACTCATATTCTTTGAAAAGGTCATGATTCTTTTTTACAAAACCACCAGTAACGAATAATGCAGCGTAAACAACAGGGATCTTCCAATAACTTTTATTATAAAACTGTCCTCCACCGGGTAGAAGAGAATACAAGGCTGCTTTTCCTGGACTATGGTATTCAAATTCCGATTTATCGAGCACAACACCACCTTCAATGCGAAGGCTGTCTGTTTGAGCCGACAGAATTGATGTAATAAAAACAAGTATTAGAAATAATGCAATTCGCATCCTACTCAAAATTCAAAAGCGTCAATTATTTTTTCAAGTTCTTTAAGTGAGCTAAAAGAGATCTCAATTTTCCCTTTTCCTCCTTCTTTTACCTGAAGTTTTACAGGGTGATCGATCTGCAAACTTAGGTCTTCCTTAAATTTCTGTTGAGTAAACGAAAGGGCTTCAGAAGGTGCTTTTCTTCTATTTACAGTTGTACTGATTCCTCTGATCAACTCTTCTGTTTGACGAACGGATAGTCCTTCATTGAGAACACGAGAAAGAATACTACGTTGTTTGTTTTCGTTGTCAACAGATAATATAGCACGAGCATGCCCCATACTTATTTCTTCATTTATTAAGGCAAGTTGAACTTCAGCCGATAGTTTGAGTAAGCGAAGGTAGTTGGTAACAGTAGACCTTTTCTTACCAACTTTAGAACTCAAGCCTTCCTGTGTAAGGTTGCATTCTTCGATCAGTCGTTTATAACTTAAGGCAACTTCCACAGCGTTCAGGTCAACCCGCTGAATATTTTCGACCAATGCCATTTCTAGCATCGTTTGGTCATTGGCTATTCTAACATAGGCAGGAATTTCCTCGAGTCCAGCGATCTGACTAGCTCTAAATCTTCTTTCACCCGAGATCAATTGGAAGCGATCTCTTCCCATTTTTCGAACCGTCACAGGTTGGATCACGCCATGTTCTTTTATGGATTCAGCCAACTCAACAAGCGGTTCTTTTTGAAATTGATTTCTTGGTTGGAAAGGATTGGCCTCAATGTTATCGATGGGTATAGGAGAAATTCCACCCACCACTTGTTTTACAGCTTCGGTTCTTTTATTCGAAGTTATATCCGTTTCAGCATGCTCCAACAGGGCACTTAAGCCTTTTCCTAATGCCCTTTTCTTACTCATTATTCAAATTAATGGTTTTTTCGTCCTCACTTATTTTCGTCATACCGTTCTTCTGTAACACTTCTCGTGCCAAATTTAAGTAGTTGATCGAACCTTTTGATGCAGCATCATGCATGATGATCGTCTCACCAAAACTCGGTGCTTCACCTAAGCGTGTATTACGATGAATAATGGTGTCAAAAACAAGGTCCTGAAAGTGCGTTTTAACATCGTCAACAACCTGATTAGCAAGTCGTAATCGTGTGTCGTACATCGTTAAAAGGATACCTTCCATAGAAAGCGAAGTATTTAAATTCGATTGAACGATCTTTATCGTATTCAATAATTTTCCCAATCCTTCTAATGCAAAATATTCGCATTGCACGGGAATAAGAACAGAATCAGTGGCGGTTAATGCGTTGATCGTAACTAAGCCTAAGGAAGGAGAACAATCGATGATAATAAAATCATAATCATCTTTTATTGATGCCAACGTTTTCTTTAGGATCATTTCACGTTCATTCAGATTGATCATTTCAATTTCGGCACCAACCAGATCAATATGCGACGGAATTAAATCCAATCCAGGATTATTCGTGTTGATAATAATATCTTTTATCTGCGCATCCCCTACCATACATTCATAAATGCTCGT
The DNA here is from genome assembly GCA_030591505.1 of Flavobacteriales bacterium. Lineage (GTDB taxonomy): Bacteria > Bacteroidota > Bacteroidia > Flavobacteriales_D > JAHECK01 > JAHECK01. The sequence goes on from JAUVAY010000114.1 coordinate 5,419, forward strand.
CTTAACCGTTTTCGGATCCACGCCAACACCAGATGTTGCATTAGCCTGAGGATCAGCATCGATCAATAGCGTTTTATATTCAAGCACACCTAAAGAAGCGGCAAGATTTATTGCTGTGGTTGTTTTTCCAACACCACCTTTTTGATTGGCTATTGTAATGATCTTTCCCATATTATAATTTCAGATTATCTCCTATTGTTAATAATATTAATTCACGTTCTCTTTTTCTAAAATACTCCACTGCATATTCACTATCAATTTCAATATAAGGAAACGTATTAAAATGCATTCCTATTATCTTATCGCATTGAATAAATTCGGAAGCGATACATGCGTCTTCAATTCCCATTGTAAAGTTATCACCAATAGGTAAGACCGCTGCATCCAATTGCTCGAAATCACCAATAAGTTTCATGTCGTAGTTCAAAGCCGTGTCGCCTGCAAAGTAAACACATTTTCCATTTGCTTTGACAAGAAAACCGCCCGGATTTCCACCATAAGTTCCATCCGGAAGAACACTGGAATGCACAGCATTAACATACTTCACACTAAAATCTCCAAAGTTTTTATTTCCACCATGATTCATCGGGTGACCTTTTACATGACCTTTTTCGGCGAACCAGGAAACGATCTCAAAATTAGAAACGATGGTAGCATCGTTTTTCTGTGCCAAAAATAGCGCATCAGCTACATGATCCTCATGTCCGTGAGTAATGAGAATGTAATCTGCTTTTATAGCATTGATATCAATTCCTTCTGCTAGTTTATTAGGAGTGATAAAAGGATCAATTAGTAGAGAAACTCCATCAAGCTCCACACCAAAACAAGCATGACCATAAAATGTTATTTTCATATCTAGATCATTTTTAATGATATTTTGCTAATTCATTTTCTTTTCAGACTGGAAATCAGTCTTTTGCAATATCAATTTACTTTTTAAAAAAGATTGAATCCATGATGCATTCAACATGTTAATTCTGGTCTAAATGTACGTTGTTTCCTAGTATGATAGGAGATTACTTTTTAACAGAATGGGGGTGAAATGAGTGTGTTATTAACAAATCCCACTTTTAACATAGTTGGATGTTGGATGTTGGATGTCGGATGTTGGAAGTTGGGTGACCATCCCTGATTATGGTTGACTGTTTTTATTATTTAACCACAATGACTCAAGGGAATTACACAAAGAACTCAAGGAAAGAAAAAATGAAAAGCATTGTTTCCACTAAGGCAGGACTCTGAAGGAGTCCAATTATTATTGCCCGGGATGAAATCCCGGGTATGGTGAAAGGCACATGATGAAGGCGGCGAAGAGTAGAGATTAGCGTCGGCACATGTTTTTCGAGCCGCAACAAAGAGGAAGACCGAATGATAATAGGGTTTGAAGCACGAAGCACGAAGTTTTTTGACCATCCTGATTATGGTTGACTGTTTTTATTATTTAACCATAGTGGTACAAAGGAATTACACAAAGAACTCAAGGAAAGAAAAAATGAAAAGCATTGTTTCCACTAAGGCAGGACTCTGAAGGAGTCCAATTATTGTTGACTGGGATGAAATCCTGGGTTCATGAAGCATGTCCTCTGACTTCCATATTCAAAACTCTAGTTTTTCTCTTCTCGCTTTTTCCATTTTCATTTCCTACTTTTGCCCTCCCATAACAGAAACAAAGAATGTCACTAGAGAGCGAGATAGAAAAAAGAAGAACCTTTGCCATTATTTCTCACCCGGATGCTGGAAAAACTACACTTACTGAGAAGTTTCTCCTTTTTGGTGGAGCTATTCAGACTGCCGGTGCGGTAAAGTCGAATAAGATAAAGAAGACGGCAACTTCGGATTTTATGGAGATTGAAAAACAACGGGGTATCTCTGTTGCGACTTCTGTAATGGGTTTCGAATACTCGGAAAAGCAAATAAATATCCTGGATACACCCGGTCACAAAGACTTTGCGGAAGATACTTATCGAACACTTACCGCGGTAGACTCGGTAATTCTTGTTATCGATTGCCAAAAAGGGGTGGAAGCACAAACCAAACGACTGATGGAGGTGTGTAGAATGAGAAACACTCCAGTGATCATATTTGTCAATAAGCTCGATCGCGAAGGAAAAGATCCTTTCGACCTCCTGGATGAATTAGAAGAAGTTCTTCAAATACAAGTCAGACCACTATCCTGGCCTATTGGTATCGGAGATAGTTTTAAAGGAGTTTATAAATTATACGACAGCAGCCTACGTTTATTCTCCGCTAATAAAACGGAGATTGCAGGAGATGAGATCGATATAAAAGGAATGGATGATCCTCGATTAGAAGAGCTATTAGAAGATTCTGCTGATCAATTAAAAGAGGATGTTGAGTTGATAGAAGGTGTATATGATCCATTTGATAAAGAGGAATACCGTTCAGGAATGATCGCACCTGTCTTTTTTGGTTCTGCCATTAATAATTTCGGCGTAAAAGAATTGCTCGATACTTTTATCGAGATTTCCCCCACTCCACAAGCTCGTGAAACGGCCACGCGGGTGGTTCACGCTAATGAAAAAGAATTTTCGGGGTTTGTTTTTAAGATCCATGCTAACCTCGATCCTAAACACCGCGATAGAATTGCCTTTTTACGCATTATCTCGGGGACTTTCGAGCGGAATAAGTTCTATAAACACATCCGACACCAAAAGAAAATGCGCTTTAGTAACCCTGTGAGTTTTATGGCACGGGAGAAGAGTATTATCGAAGTGGCTTATCCGGGAGATGTTGTTGGCTTGTACGATAGCGGAAATTTTAAGATCGGCGATACGATGACGGAAAAAGAAGACCTTGCTTATAAAGGGATGCCGAGTTTTTCTCCGGAGATCTTTAAAGAACTGGTCAATACGGACCCTATGAAATCGAAGCAATTGGAAAAAGGAGTTCGCCAGCTTACGGATGAAGGGGTAGCTCAGCTTTTTACTAAGTCGGTGGGTAATATAAAAATCATTGGAACAGTAGGTGATCTGCAGTTCGATGTGATCCAATACCGCTTAGAACATGAATACGGTGCTAAGTGTAGATTTCAGCCGGTTAATTATCATAAGGCATTCTGGCTGACTTCCGATGATAAGGCTAAACTGAATGAGTTTATTAGACTTAAACATGGGAATATTGTGTATGATAAGGATAAGAATCCGGTGTTTCTTGCGCAGTCGGCTTGGATAATAAAGTTAGAAAGTAAAGATAATCCAGAGATTACTTTTCATGAGAATTCGGAGTTTAAGGTATCTGTGTAGTATAAAATATAACCGCAGATCCGCCTGCCGGCGAGGCAGGATACACAGAAGTAAGGCAAAAGTAATTAGAAGGAGTAGAGACGCAATGCATTAGGTCTTAGTCTAATAACATCATGATCAATTGTCCAATGTTATTTGCGCTTTTTTCGCGACTTTTGTGGTTAAACAAATCAAATGGAGGTTTTTCGTAGCATCTTAGCAAATAGAAAATGGGATTTCAAGATCTCCTATCCTTCTTCTCATTTTTTAATAGGCTCTTGTTTTAGCGAACATATTGGAAACAAGCTTTCCATAGCAAAATTCTCTACTCTATTAAACCCATTTGGTATTCTTTATCATCCTGATCCTATTGCAAGAACACTAAACAGGTTGCTTGAAGGTGATAAATACACTGAGAATGACCTTCGCTTTGAGAATGATCGCTTCATCAGTTTTGATCATCATGGTGTTTTCAATCACCCGGATAAGAAAAAGGTGCTTTCCACAATTAATTTGGATTTTGATAAAGGAAAAAAAGCGTTAGCTAGTGCTGATTTCATCTACATCACGTGGGGAACAGCAAATGGCTATCAACTTAAGGAAAGTGATCAAAAAATCGTTTCTAATTGTCATAAAATAGCAGCAAAAGAGTTTAAAAAAGTAAGGTCGATGCCTGATAGGATTATTGATGAATATAGAGTGCTATTTACAAAGTTATTTAAAGTCAACCCGACTACAAAAATCATTCTATCCGTTAGTCCGGTAAAACACCTTAAAGACGGTATCATTGAAAACAATCTTTCTAAAGCCGTTCTTTTATTAGCTGCCGATCAATTAGCAAAGGAGTTTAATAATGTTCATTACTTCCCCTCTTTTGATCTGCTCCAAGATGACCTGCGGGATTATCGTTTTTATGCAAAAGACATGGCGCATCCTAATGAGGTGGCCATCGATTATATCTGGAATTATTTTCAAGAAAATCTGTTATCTAAAGAAACGAAGAACTTGCTAAAAAAGATCTATTCGATACAGCAAGCACTTGAACATCGACCTTTGCATCCCGAGAATGAGTCGCATAAGAATTTTGTTGAGCAAACGAATAAGCGGATAGTAGAGTTAGAGAAGGAGTTTTCGTTTTTAGATTTTGGTAAATAACCGCGGAGCTCGCTAAAAAACGAAGAGCAATTTGTGCTTTTAAAAGCTTCACGCGAAGCGCGCTAAGGATTTCGCTAAGAACGCAAAGTAAATTATAAAACATATGCCTGTCTTGTCCTGAAATAGGTTTACACATAAAAGTGTAAAAATGGACAAAAAAAGTAAAGGTATAATAGGATTACCGAAGGATGAACCTTTGGTAAAACCAAACAGATTTTATGCTGATTCCGAGAA
>JAUVAY010000029.1 GCA_030591505.1 Flavobacteriales bacterium
AGAAATGACAGGAGATCAAATATATGTAGATGATCATAATAATGTTATCGTTTCGGGGCTTTTTTCGAATCTACTCTATAATCCTTTTTACCCTTCAACAATTATTCACCCTTCCCCAAGCTTAAATATATTTCCTACTGTGACTGATGCATATATAGTCAGGTTAGACGCACAAAGTTTAAAGTATAATGGAGGTTTTGAAGTAATCCAAACCAATGAAAGTCAAAATGAAATTAAAAAAATTGCTATGACCGGTTTTAAGGATAATATTTACGTTTCAGCGACGTATACAGGGAATAGTATTGGTTTTTTAAGTTTGGAAACAAGTGCAAATAGCAGTATTGATTTCTCTGGTGTTCCTACGCCAATTTCTTCGGAGAAAATCCTTGTTGCTCATTATGAAACCTATCCTGCTTTAGTAAAGTCATGGCACAATACTACCTTAACTTATCAAACAGGGGATGAGCATTTTGTAAAGGCAAATGCAGCCATGAATAATAAAGTCTATACCGTTGGTAATTATAGAAATTATATGGACTTTACTTTTGATAATAATGGGGTTGTAGATGATATCCTGTCTTATAATTTTAGATTAAGCGCATTTATTTTTAGAAATGACCATTTCCAGTCTGGAATGTTTAAATTGTATGAGGTAGGAAATGAAACGGATATAGAAAGTGAATTCAAAGCCTTTCCTAATCCAAATTCAGGTTCGTTTTATCTTAGTGGGATTGAAGAAGAAGAGATATTTATTACAGATATTTTAGGTAGAAACCTGTCTTTTACGGTAGAATTAAACCAAGATAAAAGCTATATTCAAATCGAAAACTTTAAAGGAATTGCCATAATTAAAAACGGTGCTATGAGTATTCGTATAATTGTAGAGTGAAAAACAAAATATTTTTCATAGTATCCGTATTGCTTCCTTTTGGGCTTTTTGCCCAAGGGGAAAGCGATTGGTGGTATTTTGGCGATTATGCCGGGCTGCACTTTACTAATGATACTGTAGAAGCTGTATTTGATAACACCCTATTATCGGGATTTGGCACCACAATACAATCAGATGCGTCTGGGAATTTACTATTTTATTGTAATGGAGCTCTTGTAAATAATGCTAATCATGAATTAATGCTAAATGGAGATTTAGGATCAAATACAAATGGAACTAATGCACTTTCAATTAAAATGCCAAGTGAAGTGGACAAATATTTTTTAGTAAATTTTAAAGCTGGAAGCAGTTTTGCTAATATGGGAGTATCTTATATCGATATGACAGCTGATGGAGGATTAGGAGCAGTGCAAGATCATCAGTATTTATCAGACACCTTACTTTTATATGTAACAGCAGCCAAAAAAGCCAATGGCATCGACTATTGGGTGGTGTTCAGAAAACCCTTGGGCAATACCTATATCACTTATTCATTAACCAATAGTGGATTAGATATCGATAATCCTATTATTTATACCGCTGGTGATCTTTACATGACACCTGTAGCTAGTCAAACAAGAGGATCTCTCCGTATAAATCCTCAAGGGAGCTTAATCGCATTTACGCACACCGGTTATTTTGAGGATTTCCAGCTCATTGATAATGGTAAATTAGAACTCTTTCATTTTGATAATGAAACAGGAATGATTGGTGAGCGGATTGTACGATTAGATGAAACAAATGCTCCCTATATAACGAGTCTTGATTCAACATTTTTTGGTTTTGATACTGAATTTTCAACTGATGGCGAAAAATTATATTATTCAATGATAGGCAAAGTATATCAATGCAATATTTCAATTTTAGATTCAATTTCTATTCAACAATCAGTTGTAAGGTTTAATGATCTTATTTCGCCTTATTCTATTTCAGGACTCCAATTAGCAAAGGATGGCAGATTATACATAGCCTCTGGTCTGGGGGTAAATACCATGGCAGTAATTCATCATCCTAATATTGCAGGACTAGAAGCAGGTTTTGAATTAGAAGCCATAGACCTTTCACCTCGAGCTTCAGAATTGTACCTTCCTGTTTTTGACCCAACGCTCTTTTCCAGTGGATTTACGGTTTCTAATCGCTGTTTATTTGATGAAACTGAGTTTGAACTAATCTATGATATGCCGTATGATTATGTGTTCTGGGATTTTGGAGATGGAAGTTCTTCATTAGAATGGGGCCCCACCCATAGTTATGAAAATACAGGAATCTATAACGTGTCTCTAACTACTGCTATTGGGGTTGATACAACGTTTAAAACCATGGAAGTTATTATTGAAGAAGCTCCAACGGTTGATTTGGGGGTTGATAGTTCACTATTCTGTGAAGGAGACACCCTTCTACTGGATGCTTATTTCTATGCATCTTATTATACCTGGCAAGATTCTACTTATCAGTCTTCCTATGAAGTAAGTGATGAAGGAAAATACTTTGTGGAGGTGAGAAATATATGTGGAGTTGCTTCCGATACGGTGAGCTTTGTTTTAGATAGAGACAACGTAACTTTAGGTAACGATACGCTAATTTGTTTACAAGAACCTTTGGTACTTTTAGCTAATCAACCCAGCGCCACAGATTGGTTTTGGCAAGATGGCTCCACCTTACCTTTTTATGAAGCTGAATCAACTGGGGAATATTTTGTATTTGTTACTACTCCCTGCCTTTTTATTTATGATAGTATTGCTGTTGAAACGATAGATTGCGCATTGATTGCTCCTAATGTTTTCACACCCAATAATGATGGAGTTAATGATACCTTCAATGTTATTAATATTGACCAACTAAATTACAGCTGGTCATTGGAGGTTTATAATCGCTGGGGCCAACGTGTGTATTATAGTTCCTTATATCAAAACGACTGGACTGCTGATAATATTAGTGACGGAGTGTACTTCTATATTCTGCGCTCCTCCACAGCAATAGATTCTTATAAAGGAAGTGTGACGATTTTGAGGAGAAAGTAGTTTCTTAACTTATACTCGGGAAGAAAAATTGAGCATCCAGCTGTAACGTATTTTCATACAAAAGAGATAGAACTCATAAACGTTTCTGAAAATCCATGTTATATGGAAATGGATGGTGAACCAAGTTATTCCTGTCCTGTAAAGATAAAGTGCTTGGAAGGAATGATCAATTTTCTGGATTTAGAATAGAAATAATTATTTCTAAAAATGTTCACGTTAAGTGCGCTAAGTTTTCCGCAAAGATCAGAAAGAAACAAAAGGCTAGAATTCGTTAATTATTATTTTCAATTAATCCCTTCGGGATTAGTTGAAATTCTAAAGATGAATTAACTCTGCACTAAGATCATAAAAATCAGCGGCTGTAATTCTAGCCAATACAATGTCCCCGACTTCAATACCTTTTTGAAATGGGATAGCTACTTCATTATCCACTTCTGGTGAATCATACTCCGTTCGACCATAAAATACTCCGCCTTCCAATCTATCAATAATCACCTTTAATTCACGCCCGATCAAGGTCTGGTTATTCTCCCAAGCTTGATCCGATTGCATTTCCATGATCTCATCAGCACGCCGTCTTTTTTCTTCATCCGGAACATCATCTACTAATCCAAAAGCATGCGTATTTTCTTCATGTGAATAGGTAAAGACACCTAAACGATCAAATTTCATCTCTTGCACCCACTTCATCATCTCCTCATGATCTTCCAGTGTTTCACCAGGATAACCTGAGATCAAGGTTGTTCGAATTGCAATATCCGGCACCTTCTGCTTTATTTTATCAATCAGCTTTGTAGTCTTTTCTTTCGTGGTACCACGCCTCATCGACTCAAGCATCTTAGTAGATGCATGTTGCAACGGCATATCGAGGTAATTACAAATATTCTCTTTTTCTTTTATCACATCTAACACCTCCAAAGGAAAGCCAGTTGGATAAGCATAATGCAAACGAATCCACTCTAGACCAGGAATGTCACTAAGCTTTTTTAAGAGATCAGCTAATTTACGCTCACCATAAATATCAAGTCCGTAATAGGTAAGGTCCTGCGCAATTAGAATAACTTCCTTTGTTCCTGTTTTTACTAAAAACTCGGTTTGTTCCACCAAGTTCTCCATAGGTGTTGATACATGCTTTCCTCTCATTAAAGGAATCGCACAAAACGAACAAGGACGATCACAACCTTCCGAAATTTTTAAATAGGCATAGTGAGCAGGAGTGGTTAGCAAACGTTCACCTAGTAATTCTTTTTTATAATCTGCATTTAGTGTTTTAAGCAAACGCGCCATATCTCGTGTTCCAAAATAGGCATCTACTTCCGGAATCTCTGTTTCGAGATCATCTTTATATCGTTGAGATAAACATCCGGTTACAAAAACTTTATCAACCAAGCCTTCTTTCTTGGCAGCAGTAAACTGAAGAATAGTATCGATCGACTCTTGTTTTGAATCATCGATAAAACCACAAGTATTAATGATCACTATAGAGGCATCATCACTCTCTGATTGGTGTTCAACGTCAAAACTATTGGCTTGTAATTGACGCATCAACACTTCCGAATCGTAGGTGTTCTTAGCGCAGCCAAGCGTAATAACGTTTACTTTGTTCTTCTTTAGCTTCCTAACTTTCATGCGTGAAGGTATTTTTAAAAGGCTAGTTAAATAACGAATCTACAAATTCATACGCATTAAAAACCTGCAAGTCATCAATACCTTCTCCAACCCCAATATATTTAACAGGAATTTGGAATTGGTCAACAATACCAATTACCACTCCGCCTTTTGCTGTACCATCAATTTTTGTTAATGCTAATGAATTTACATCCGTTGCCTTGGTAAATTGTTTAGCCTGCTCAATTGCATTTTGTCCGGTCGAACCATCCAAAATCAGCAGTACTTCATGAGGAGCATCCGGGATAACCTTTTTCATAACATCCTTTATTTTGGTCAGCTCATTCATCAAGTTTACTTTATTATGCAAACGACCCGCTGTATCAATTAGTACAACATCTGCATTCGAAGCTTTTGCAGATTTCAGTGTATCAAAAGCAACAGAAGCAGGGTCTGCATCCATTCCTTTTTCAACAACCTGAACTCCGGCTCTTTCTCCCCAAATTTTCAATTGATTAACTGCTGCAGCTCTAAAGGTATCGGCAGCGCCTAAAACAACCTTCTTTCCATCCGCTTTAAACTGTGAAGCGAGTTTACCTATAGTCGTCGTTTTACCAACACCATTCACTCCCACAACCATTATCACATAAGGATCGTCACTCTTAGGTAAATCGAAAGCATCTTCTTTTTCACCATCCAAGCTAAGTAATTGAGCGACTTCTTCTTTTAAGATCCCATTCAACTCACTTACTCCAAGGTATTTGTCCTTAGCAACCCGCCCTTCAATATTCTTAATGATCTTCAACGTAGTATCTACGCCAACATCGGAAGTAACCAAAACTTCCTCTAAATTATCAAGTACTTCATCATCAACAGTCGACTTACCAGCCACTGCTCTGGAAAGTTTTGAAAAAACACTATCCTTCGTCTTTTCCAGACCTTTGTTTAGTTTTTCCTTTTTCTCACTATTAAATAGACCAAATAGCGCCATGATGAATTATTAATTACTGTTACTGGACTTCATATTTAGAATAAAATGCCCATATATAAAAAAAGCCTTCTCCTAAAGAAGAAAGCTCTATTGTAAAAGATCGTATAATTAATTTTTAGCGAAAAAGTCTTTAACCTTAGCGTTTTGAATAATTTCCTCTCTGAAAATATAAGCACCGGTTTTTTCCGATCTAACCATTTTAATCACTTTAGAGTGGTTTTTCCCTCCCCCTTTCTGTAAACTTGCTACGGTTTTCTTAGCCATGACTTAATTATTTAATTTCTTTATGAACTGTTGAACGTTTCAAGATAGGATTATACTTCTTGACCGCCATTCTTTCTGGAGTGTTTTTACGATTTTTAGTGGTGATGTATCGAGAAGTACCGGCCATGCCGCTCTCCTTATGTTCGGTACATTCCAAAATAACCTGAACTCTATTTCCTTTTTTTCTTGCCATTTTTTCTAACTTTTAATGACTTATAAATGTCCTTTTACCTTTGCCTGCTTCATTGCAGCGCTAATTCCTAAACGGTTGATAATTCTTAATCCGGCGCCCGTTACTCTCAAGGTAATCCAACGATCCTCTTCTGGTATGAAAAATCTCTTGTTGAATATATTTGGTTGGAATTTTCGTTTCGTTCTACGAAGAGAGTGTGAAACATTATTTCCTACCATTACCTTCTTACCGGTTATCTGACAAATTTTTGACATGATTTCCTACTAATCAAATTTCTAAAAAAACTGAGTGCAAAATAAATCAATTTAATTCAATCACACAAGACTATTTTTGCATTTCTTGAAGCAAGCTTCCTAAGCAAATAATTGAGGTGGTCATAATATTGTTAATTCTACGTGTTCCTAGTCGTAATAATTTAGCGTTTACACTACTCTTAGAGGCGATCGCAATCCAAATTGTACCTACGGGTATTTCATCACTCCCTCCATCAGGTCCTGCAATTCCCGAAGTTGCAATTCCATAATCGCTATTCATTAACATTCTTACATTTTCAGCCATTTGCTTTACTACCTCCTCACTTACAACACCATATTTCTCTATATCCTTTATTGATACACCCAACACCTTCTCTTTTACATCATTTGCATAGGCGATAAGCGAACCTTTAAAATAATCCGAACTTCCAGAAACAGAAGTAAACTTATGTGCCAAGTATCCTCCTGTACAACTTTCAGCCGTTGCTACAGTTAGTCCTTTTTCACGCAATATTTTCCCGGTGATCAACTCCAGTGAATCACCATTCTCTCCAAATATATACCTCGGTATGATCTGATAAAGTTCTTCCGCTTTTTTATCTACCCGTATTTTTATCCCCTCATCATCTCCAATTCCACTGATACGAATCTTAACCAACCCAACAGAAGGTAAATAGGCAATTTTAAGTCCTGAAGCATTGGCTTCTTCTTCCCATTTCTCGATCTTTTGTGCAATAATCGACTCTCCTTTTCCCCAAGTTAAAATAGTTCGGTGATAGATCGTAGGTAATTCAAAGTGTGCTGTTAATGCATCAAAACCATACTCACGCATTATGCCTTTGGTTTCATAGGGTACACCCGGGAGACTAATAATTACTTTATTATCCTTCTCAAACCACATTCCGGAAGCAGAACCAAAATTATTGATGAGTTTTTTTGAACTACTCGGTTGGAAAGCTTGCTGCCGATGCACTTCTAACATTGGGATTTTTCTTCCCTTAAAATAACCTTCTAGTCGATCTAAGATCTCTTGATCTAATAGCAATTCACCACCAAAATACTCGAGCAAGGTCTTCTTTGTCAAATCATCATTGGTAGGCCCTAAACCACCAGTTAACACAACAAGGTCTGTCTTTTCTAAAGATTCATCAAGCGCTCTTACAATCTCTTTAGGTTTATCACTGATACTGTGTATCTGTCGAATATCAAATCCAAGATCATTTAGCTTTCTTCCTAACCAAGCCGAATTTGTATCAATTGTTTTACCAATTAATATCTCATCTCCGATCGTAATTATAGCACATTGCATAGGCGAAATAACAAAGGGCAAAAATCGGTATAAATTACTTGCTTAAAAAGAATAATGTAGACCAATAGTAAAAGAATATTCGACTAACTTGCGCTCTTTTAAAATTTTGCACTATGAAAATTGCTCCGCAAATAAATAATAAGCAAGCTATTGAACCCTCTGAGTTAATTATTCGTGATGATGGAAGCATTTACCATTTACAATTAAAGCCAGAGCACTTAGCCAATAAAATAATTGTAGTTGGTGACCCTAATCGAGTAAAGCTGATCAGCGACCGCTTCGAAAAAGTAGAGCACCGCATTAGTGGAAGAGAATTCCACACCCATACCGGGTATTTTAATGGTGTTAGATTATCTGTTGTATCAACCGGGATTGGCGTCGACAACCTTGACATTGTAATGAATGAATTGGACGCTGTTGTGAACATTGATCTAAAAGAAAAGACCATCAAATCAGAACATACCCAGTTGGAGATCGTTCGACTTGGAACTTCAGGTTCATTACAGGAAGACATTCCTACAGGAAGTTTTTTGGTTTCTGAATATGCCATAGGATTTGATGGAGTGCTTAATTTTTATGAAAAGCAGCACGACGAAGATGAAATTCAGTTAATGAAAGCTTTCCATGAGCAAATTGATTACCCAACTGTGTTACCGCTTCCCTATTTGGTTAAAGGTGACAAAGACCTTGTTGACCTTCTAGCCCCAGGAAATATTAAAGGAATTACGGCTACTGCCTCTGGATTTTATGGCCCACAAGGTCGAAAACTCCGTCTTGATACATTATTTCCAACCCAGAATGAATCGCTAGGGAAATTTAATTTTAATGGCCACAGAATAACAAACTTTGAAATGGAAACATCTTCTTTATATGGGCTTTCAGCACTTTTAGGTCATAAGGCAAGCACTGTTTGTGCCATCATAGCCAATCGTTATAGAAAAGAGTTTACTGAGCACCCATCAGAACTTATAAGTGAACTGATTGACATGGTTCTAGAAAGATTAACAAGCTAATTGTTTAAAAGTTAAAATTAAATTGAAAATTAGGGGGTAAGCTGAAAGTATCTTAGCGTTAATGCTAATAGAACCAGCCGAGATACATGCTTTAATAAAACTTATCGATGATCCCGATGAGGAAATTTATTTACATGTTAAGAAAAAAATTCTTGAATATGGTGTCTATGCACTACCCTACCTAGAAAAGACCTGGGGCTTTGAGCAAACCGAAGTTGAGTTACGCCTTCGTCTTGAGCATTTAACTCAACAGATCCAATTCGAAAATATTAAAGAATTGCTTTTAGAATGGTCGCAAAAAGATGATCCTGATCTTCTTGAAGGATTTATTTTAATTAGTCGTTATCAATATCCAGATCTCTCACCCTTATTTATTGATAATTATCTAGAGAAAATAAAAAAAGATATTTGGTTAGAGCTAAACTCAAACCTCACCGCTTTCGAACAAATCAAGGTTTTTAACAAAGTCTTTTTTGATATATACGGCTTTAGAGGGAATGCTGCGAATTATCATTCTCCTAAAAACTCATTTATCAATACTGTTTTGGAAAGTAAAAAAGGGAATCCTTTAAGCCTTTCTATTATTTATATGATTATCGCCCAGCGTCTTGAATTTCCATTGCATGGAATAAATTTACCGAATCATTTTGTTCTGGGTTATGAAGATAAGCCACTCTCAAGAATGACAGGGAATGGTAAAAGTGATATCGTATTTTATATTAACCCATTCAGCAAAGGTGCGCTACTCATGAATGGTGACTTGGAACTTTTCTTAAAAGAACTAAAGCTTCCCTTAAGAGATGAGTTTTTACTGCCTTGTAATACGAAATCCATCATTTTACGTCTCGTAAACAACCTTATCAATTCTTACCAGCAAGAAAAACAGGAAGAGAAAGTGGAAGAAATGAAAGTACTAAGAACATTATTATCCACTGAAGAGTAAGGTCTTAGATATAATTTCACTTCAATTTATTTGATTATCACTTCTTTGTAAGTAAATAAAAAAACTACGTACAATGGTTTCAATTAGGGAGTAGAAATCAATAAAAAACCACCTTTACATCTGGCCTGATTCGCTGAAAAGAGCTGATCTTTCGCTGGCTAATTATCGTATTGGTAAGTTTAACTTCCTTCAAACTCTCCAACTTATTTAAATAATTGATCCTTTTTACCCTTGTATTAGACAAGTCAAGGTATTCAAGGTTCGCTAGTAATGTGATGGGCTTTATCGACTCGATAGCCGTTGATGATACTTTAAGTACTTTCAAGTTAGCAAGTGGCGCGATAAAATCGAGATTATTAAGCGAAGTATTAGCAAGATCTAACTCCGTTAATTTTTTCACTTGTTGAATAGATGCAAAATCAGATACTTTTCCATTGTTGATCACGAGTGTCTCCAACCTATCAAGCTCCGGTAAAACACTCATATCACTCACATTCATATCGTCTAACTTTAAATGTTTTAGGCGTTTAAACTCCTCTATTGCATCGATTGATGTTCCAGATAACTTAACTAATACAAGCGAATCTACGTTTACAAGTTCCTGTAATTCCTGGGCTGATGGGCTTTTATTAAACGCTAATTTCTTAGAGAAAAAATGAAGCCATTCATCATCTAGTTCTCCCCACCACTTCAATAAATATTCACTTTGGTATAACAGAACAGCATTAGATGAATCGCTAAAACGCAACGCTTCTTCCTGGGTAATAGCCGAACTGTCGGCCTTTATTATCTTTAAAGATTCGATACTCTCAAGAGGTTTCAGGTCTTTAACCACCGTTTTCTCAATAGATAAGGTCGATAAATTCGCTAAGCCTGCTATTGGGGATAAATCAGCTACCTGAGTTTGATTAATATTCAAAGTAGACATTTGACTAAAGCCTGAAATTGGTGACAAGTCGCTTACATTGGTCCCGCTTATATTCAATTCCTTTAAATTGATCAACTGCTGAAACCCTTCCAGAGAATTTATATTACTCATCTCTGAAAGATCAACTGATTCGGTAAAAATTATTCTATGAAGCAACTCTGTACTTAATGGTTCGCTAATACTATCAATTTGTGAACGAATAAAATCTTTTAAATTACTGTCCAGTTCCACCCACCAATTTTGAAGAGATTGTGTTTCGTAGACAACCAAAACTTCAGGTCGTTCCATCACAAAGGTCTGTACCGTTTCTTGAGTGATCTTTGTATTGTCACAATATATCATCTTCAATTTTTTCATTCCTACCAAAGGCCCAATACTATCGATCGAAGTATTATCAAATGAAATTATTTCAAGATTGAGATCACTATTTAACATGTCAAGGGAACGAATAGGCGTATCATCAATACGAAGCGAAGTGAGGTTTAATAATAAACCAACAGCAGTAAGGTCATTAAAATCAGAGCCTGAGAGATCCAAAGAGACCAAGTTCTCCAACGCTTCCAATGCATCATAATTTGCAGTATGAACTCCGCCCATATTCAAATGAAGAAGTGAGGTCAATGATGCTAAAAAAGAAAAGTCAGAAATTGGTGAGTTCTTTAGTGACAATACTTCAATATTAGCCCATGACCCCGCTACCCCAAGATCATTAAGCACAGTATTATCAATATTTACCTTCTTTAGGTCATTAAGATACAGCAGGTCATTAAGATTACTAATTAAAGAATTGGCCGCATTAATCTCTTTTAGACTTAGTGTAGATCGTAAAGGACTCACATCATCGATAGCACAATCGCTAAAATCTATCGTACTTAATTCTGTAAACTTATTGAGAGGATCGAGATTTACGATCGAGTCGGAAGCGACTATAATAATAGATGTTTTAGCAAATAATGATTTTATAGAGCTATATAGCATCGAAGTAGAAAAAAACACCGTATCACTATCATTAAGTATAAGCGTGTCTCCGATAGTAACCATTGGGTGCTTATCAAGCAAATCAGAGTATGACAAGGAATCATGAATTACAATTTCATCACAAAAATACTTTCTCCAGGGTAGGTCCAACTCATTCCACCATGTTGCAATATCTTCTTGTTCAGACAACTTGGTTGTATAAATACTTACGACCTTAAATTCTTGTTCTTTTTCATTAAGGTTAAATTCAAAATAGCGATCATTTATTTCATTCAATGCTTCTCCATATAGGTTAATTCCTTCTAAGTGCTCTTCCATACTCACCTTAAAGTAGATCTCATCTTTATCATTTAACCCCTTTTTTATATCTTTTACTTTGAAACTAAAGTGAATGTTTTTATAAAAGAAAACGACATCCTGAAGATAAGCCTGAACGTTTTTATTTATTGGCAATTGTCGTTGAGGATCAAGGTCATCTTCAATTTGTACTTTTTCGTTTTCGAAGTACTTTAAATAACTCTGATTGATCATTTGATCCTTGTCTTGACGACTAACCTCAGGATCTCCCAATAAATTTAGCATTGTTTGAATCGACTGGATCATGAAAGTTAAATCCCCTTCATATTTCTCATCAATAGCCGAGGAAGTATCAATAACTAGTTCCTCAATATTAGGTGAAATAGTTGCATCTACTACATTCTCTTCTTGAGTAAAAGAAGAAATATATACAAATACAAAAAGTAATATGAGTTTAATTTTCTTCATAATAGATCGTACCTATTAAGCGATTTTTAGACTCTTGATCTACTTCTTTTAACTGCGTGATCAACCAACCATTATTAAATCCCGGACGATTAAATTCTTCCAACTTAAAATAGTAGCCATCAACCTGGAAAAAATGAAAATTCACTTTTTTAACCCCATTAAATTTAAGATTATTGATCTTCATTTCATAAATAAAGATACTAAGGAAATCAGGTACAAAATTATCGTAAGTATAGTATTCAACTTGTGATTCTTTACGAAATACCTTAGCAAGGTTCATAAAATCAAGCTCATGACTCATAGGGTGAAGGAATTTATCGATCGCTGAAGGGTCTTTAAAGAATAAACGAGCAAATGGCTCGAAATAAACACGGGTTATCACCCACTTTGAGCCCACTTCTTCTTCCTGCAATTTTAAATACAAATGCGCTTCTTTAATCGAACCGTTAAAAGAAACATCGATGATCACTTCGGCAAACCAATCGCCGCCATGAAAATCCAAAAATACAGGTTCATTTTTATTTGTGACATCCTTTATAAACTGATTCTTGATCGATTTATCAAGTGAACTTGATTCTCTATCAAAGATCATAGGTAAAGCCTGCTTTCGCAAATGACTATCTCGAAAAGCAGGATCTCCTTTATAGATCCTATTTCCCTTACCATCTTCCTCGCTATTAAAACGATGAAAGAATTGATTGACCTGCTTCGTTTCTGCATAGAGAACTGATTCGTCCTCCAAAAGGTCACCTATAACCTGGGCCCTTAAAAAGGGCCCGGTTACAAGAAAAATTAAAAGGATAAAAGGTTTTCTCATTTTTTGGTTTCAGCAACACGAATATCACCTAAAAGGACATCCCAAAATCCAATTGTTCGTCCTCCGATCTGGGTTTGTTTACGTTCAACATAAACAGTAATATCCTTTTTAGTTGTGTCTTTATATTTTAAGCCTTCTTTTGTTGTTCCTTCAAACCGTTGATAAACAGTTATAACCCCAACCCACTTACCGTCAGGCATTTGTTCAAGGTCAGAGATATATTGAATATTAAACCAGGATATAGAGACCTTATCATAATTAAGGGCCATTAATCGTTGAAAATATTCCCTTACCGGATAATAATTGATCTTATCAGATCCTAAACTCGACACGCCCATTTCGCTGTCTTCCATAAAAAGCTCAGTCGCTCTTTCAATTACTCGATGAGCTTCTGAAGCTGGGGTTTCCTTACTTCCAATAATTGAAATATACTTTTCAAGATCTCGTATCTTTTCCATTGCCAACGAATCGATGGCTTGTTTTCTTTCCGGTGAGATTGAATCCTGCGCAAAAGCAGGAAAAGTGAATAATCCAATCAACAATACTATTATACTTGCTTGTTTCATTTTTCTATCTTTTAATTCGTTTTACTTAAGAACAACCTTATTTCTTTCTCAGTTCAAGTTCCGTGATCTTTCCATAATCGTCATAGACAACATTTTCAACCACCGCTTTATACTCTTTTCGGTCTTTCAGATAATCCAAGTACTTTCTTATCGTCGATGGTTTGTCGTAGTCCTTTTCTCCATTCTCTTCTGATATGATCACTAATACGGGTACGTCATCATTAGCAAACATTGGTAATGTATTCGTGATGATCGTATTAGACTTTTCAAAATCTTTTTCACCCACTAAGGCTTCAAAATGTTGATTTAAGATTCTAACATCATTCTCGATTTTCAATCTTGCGGCTTCTTCTGCTCGTAACTTCTCGGCTTCCAAACGCTGTTTTTCCATCAGTAGCGCATAAGCTTCTTTATCCGCTGCAAGTTTCTCCTGTGCTTTTATCGTTAAATTTAAAACACCAGTATTATCAAGCTTCATAGCTTTTACCTTATCTAGTTTGTCATAATTTGCATCAATATTATCCAAAGTATTATCTGCTAAAATAGACTCCAAAAGAGCAGTTGCTTCTTTTATTTGTTCAGCCAATAGCGCTGCTTCAGCAGCCTGTGCTGCAGCTAGTTCTTTTTTCTTTTTACATCCGGTAAATGTTGCACTACCGAAAACCAATGTTCCAATAATAAGTGCTTGGGTGATCTTTCTAACTACTCTTTTCATTTTTGTTATTTTGCTTTATCTATAAAATCAGGGTTCAAAATGGAATTAAATTGTGAGTTTGAACTTGAATCCATTCACCTGCGTAAGTTAGATACCCTTTTTAAGCCTTTTAAGAAGATTAAAATTAAGTTATCTACAGCTTTATTCACGATTTTAATTCCATTCCATTATTTTTATAAACCTTATCTCCTACTTTGGATATATGCTAAACGAAAAATTTCAGAATTATTGAATGAAATCGAAAAAAATGCTTGACGAACAATTAAAAACAAGAATTGACTTTTTAAAAAATTTACGGATCTTTAAAAAAGCATCTGAAAATGAATTGGCAGATTTGGCATCTTCATTAAGCGATATGGTTGTGCATAAAGATGAAGGCATAATCTGTAAAGGTGATATTGCTCAAAACATGTTCATCATCGCAAAAGGAAAAGTAAAGATACATAATGGAGAGCATATTTATCGAGAGGTGGGTAAAGGACATGTATTTGGCGAATACTCATTGTTTAATACTCACTTTCGCACAGCAAGTGTCACTACCTTAGAAACAACTTATCTCCTTAAAATAAGTCAGGAAGAATTTAAAAATTTACTCGAGAAAAATCCCGCTATTCAACTAAGCATTATCAATTCCTTGGTAGGTACGATTGCTATTCAAAATGAATTAGAAAAAGAATTAGCAGAAAAAAAGACTCAGATAGAGAAACAAAAGAAAGAACTGGAAAAAGCCATTCAGACAAAAGATCGTTTTTTCTCGCTCCTTGCGCATGATCTTAGGTCACCACTATCTACTTTATCTTCGTATCTCAATTTATTGATCAATTCTGAATTACTTTCGAGAGAGGAGATCATAGAATTTGCAACCAAGATTCAATCCTCCGTAGAGAATGTAGTAGACATGCTAGATAAATTATTGAATTGGGCGGTTTCAGAAACGGGTGACTGGACCATGAATCCACAAAATTTCAGCATCTATACCTCTTTAGAGAAAGCTACAAATTTGTATAAAGAAGTAGCCAATAAGAAAAATATCAGTATCAAATTAATTTCCACTGATCTTGAGGTTTTTGCCGATCAAAATAGCGTGGAAGTTGTGATTCGAAACTTGCTTTCCAATGCAATTAAATATACACGTGAAAAAGGGACGATAGAAATCAATGCCATAGAAGAAGATAAGAACATCATCATCTCTTTTAAAGATAATGGCATCGGTATGGGCAAGGATACGATCACATCATTATTTAGCATCGATATTAAGAATAAAAACAAAAAGCGAAATAACGAAAGCGGGACAGGTTTAGGACTGATCCTATCTAAAGAATTTGCTAAAAAAAACGGAGGATCTCTTCATTTCGAATCAGATCTCGACAAGGGAAGTATATTTTATTTTACCCTTCCAAAAGGCAAATAAATTGGCTACTCAAGAATTACAATTTCTGCAAACACTGGAAGGTGATCAGAAATTTCGCCTGCTTCTTTTACAACTCGACTATTTAATACTTTGATTTTAGTTTCATCATAAAAAATATAGTCGATCTTTATATATGGCTCGCTACTATTAAAAGTAAAATACTCACTCTCATTGGTCATATATAAAGAATCACTAATTGCCGAACGAAGTCCGATTTGATCCATTAATCTTGCAATGGTTTCCTCTTCCATATATGGCTTTGTAGCTTTAGGTGG
Organism: Flavobacteriales bacterium; assembly: GCA_030591505.1. Lineage (GTDB taxonomy): Bacteria > Bacteroidota > Bacteroidia > Flavobacteriales_D > JAHECK01 > JAHECK01. The sequence continues at coordinate 15,980 of JAUVAY010000029.1, forward strand.
TGTACTATTAAAATCACCTACAATTAGTACCGGATATTGTTCTTTGTATTGATTATAAAGACCGATCAATTGATTGGCTTGTTCTTCTCGCGCTCGGGCATCCCATGCTTCCAAATGAACATTGATCACTAATAATTTTTTATCTCCTAAGTGCAATAAATTCACCTGAGCCAATCGGTCAAGATAGAAGGCATTATAATAAAAAGGGTTATCGGCTTGGGCTAAAACAATTCTATCATTCTTTAAGACCAAAAACTCACTAACTATCGCTTGACCCGATAAAACCTCTCCAAATTGTTGGGAAGGTGGCCAATAGGGAAAAGGGATATATTTTTTATCCCAATTAATAACTTTCGCATAATAAGGGTATTCATTTCCCTCTACTATTCCTTCTAATTGATCAACAAAATAGGATCGCTTTGAATGAAAATCGATCTCTTGTAAACAGCAAACATCAACCTTAAGATCTCTAAGCAAGCCTTGTAAATCACCAAGATTGGAATCGAATAAATCCTTAGTCCTATCAACTGCCTTGTTATTCGTCATCCCCGACAAATAACCCATGTTATAAGTCATTATGCGCAGTGTATCTTTTGAACTATAATTGATCGTAGAATCAAAACCACTTGTATAGGAATAAACACTTTCACTATAGTTCGGAGCACTAGCCCAGAAATAAAAAACCACTATGAATAACAGTAGCAACAGAACAAATATTTTTAAGGTCTTTTTCATTTAATCAATATATTTCACAATTTAGAAAACTAATAAAAATTATCGAATAAACATTTTGCGATTTTAACATTAATATTGCACTCAGTATTTTTTCGATTAAAAATCCGACTGATGAAATTGCTATTTAAAAATATAAAAGGTTTAGTAGGTGTTAGAGAAGATAAAAAACTGCTCTTAAAAGGAGATGAAATGAAATCACTCTCTGTAATTGAAGATGCTTTTCTTTTGACTGAAAATGAAGAGATTCTTGAATACGGGAAAATGGATGATCTTCTCATTGATGATTGGAATGAATTACAAATTATTGATGTGGACGGCCGCTTTATCCTTCCTGGCTTCATTGATTCTCATACGCATGTTGTTTGGGCCGGAAATAGAGAATCTGAATTTGTTGATCGAATCAATGGATTATCCTATGAAGAAATAGCAAATCGAGGTGGTGGAATTCTTAATTCAGCAATGAAATTAAGTAATACAAGCGAAGATGAACTCTATAAAAATGCGAAAACTCGGATTGAAGAGCTAATGAGTCTTGGAACTGTTGCCCTTGAGATCAAAAGTGGATATGGGCTATCTATTGAAGGTGAGCTAAAAATGTTACGAGTTATTAAACGATTAAAAGAAACACTTCCTCTTCCGATAAAAGCAACGTTTTTAGGAGCTCATGCTTTTCCAATGAAATTTCGCGATGATCAAGATGCATACATCGATCTGATAATTAATGAAATGCTTCCTGCAATTGTGAAAGAAGGTTTGGCTGACTATATCGATGCCTTTTTGGAAACGGGATATTTTTCCGTTGCCCAAACAGAACGAGTGATGGAAGCGGGTAATAAATATGGCTTGAGAGCAAAAATTCATGTCAATCAATTTACCGCTATTGGCGGTGTAAAAGCAGCAGTTGACAACGATGCATTATCTGTTGATCATTTAGAAGAAATGAATAATGATGATTTTGAAGCCTTGAAAAACAGCAAAACAATGCCCGTTGTTCTGCCCAATTGTTCCTTTTTCCTAAGCATTCCTTATGCCCCGGCAAGAAGAATGATCGACGAAGGACTTCCTGTTGCTCTAGCCAGCGACTACAATCCTGGTTCCACCCCATCTGGAAACATGCAGCAAGTTGTTGCTACTGCTTGTATAAAAATGAAGTTAAATCCTGAGGAAGCGATCAATGCTGCAACATTAAATGCTGCGTATGCTATTGAGCTTTCTGAAAGTCATGGAAGCATAACAAAAGGTAAAAAAGCCTCTTTCTTTGTCACTAAAAAAATTGACTCTTATTCATTTATACCCTATGCTTTTGGAAGTGATCACATCGATTCTGTAATTGTAAAAGGAAGTGTAGTAAGAAAAGGCGAAATCCTGGACGCTTAGTCTACTTTTCTAAAATGCATTAACACTTCTTCTCCATTCTTTAAAAATAGATCTATCCCTTTTATTTCGTAGGAATTTACTTTTTCAATAGCGAGAAGGTATTCACTTTCAATGCTATATCCCTCACAAGCCATTTCATTAATTGGAAAGGGGAATGCCACTTTAAAGTAGCCTGTTTCATCATTAAAATCAAGCGATGTAGAAAAAGAGTTACAGCCAGTAGAAGCTTGAATTCTCTTCTTTCTTGTATTAATGTCCATCAAGGGACTTCGATTTAATTTTCCAATATCCACCACATTTCCATTCAATACCAACAAACCCCACGTGTCGTATAGTCGAGAGATCACAATCGGCTTCGGTTCCTTACTTATAACCTCTATCAATATATATTTCTTATCCCTAACATCTTCAATAGAATAATTTGCACGTTCAAGTTTTACTTTTATAACGTATTCGTAGCCCTCTTCATATTCAAAATCATCAATTTCACCATAATAATTATGCCATTCGTCTTCTACGTTTTCTTTGACTAGGTAGCACATTTGTGGAGCGACTCCTGTGCAATTTACCTTGTGGTTAGCAACGATCACCTCTTTGGCCTTATGTGATACACCAACACTTGCAGTAGGTTCTTTCAGGGCATGACAAGAGGTCAGAAACAGTCCAGCAAGCAAAGTAAAAACAATATTTATTAGTATCTTTTTCATTTTATTCAATTTTATCCAAGAGCCCGTAAAGTACAGGGTTGCCAATTCTTAATTTAATAGAAAAATCATCGATCTTGATCTGAGTTTTCCCTTTATTCCAAGCATAAACTTTTAAATAAACACCCTTTTTTGGAATGACAATATCCGATAATTTGATTGAATGATATACTCGAAAAGCCTTTCTCAAAGTATCTGTTTTAAAATCACTGCATCGTGTAGATCTCCAGTCTATATCTTCTTCACCACTATATAACTCTGTAACGATTAGCAACTCATCCTTTTCTTGATAGGATAATACATCAAACGAAATATCGATCAAATCATTCTTCTCGTAAACCAAAGAATCAAAAGGAATTTCGAAAGAAACACCCCATTCCTGTCCTTTTTTAAATTCATAGCACTTCTCCTCTGATAATGAATCACAAGGAATACACTTATCACTATCATACTTCCAATAATCTACTTCAACTTCAAAATTATTATGGAATAGTACATTTCGATACATTTTTTCACCTCTTCCAATTTCAGCATGTCCCTCTTTCGAAAAAATATAAAAATTTCCCTGATTATAATCGATTCTCTTCTCTACTACAGGAAAATGATCATATAAAATAAAAGGGATAACCGCATCCGCCTGAGCATCCATTCCATAGGATACACTCCATATTTCCTCATTATTTATTAGACCTATAAATGAAGATCTATCTTCAATATCGTTAACATAAACAGGGGCTATATCAGATATGTTATTATCTAAATAGTGGTCACTTATTTTCCGAGGCGAGTCAAAAACAGATAGTACATTTTCCTTTTTATCATCTTGAAACATTATGCTTTCATCTACTATCTCTTTATAGGAAGAATGGTAAAATAAATGATAATACTGCCTTTCATAAATAGTTGTAAATGACAGAATAGGAAGAAAAAGTAAAATAAGAAGAACTCGATATTTATCACTAACATCTTTTACAAAAGCAAAAAGAAACAGTAGTAAAAAAGGGAATGTAAAAAGTAATAATGAATATTGAATTATCGGATTTAAATAAATGGAGTAATAGTAAGCAATAAGAAAAGGAAGGATGAACCACGCGAATAATATCGACACTAATTTAAATTCTCCCTCCTTATTTTTTAAAGCTTGGTAATAAGATAAAATAAAAACGATTAACACTAAAGTGAGCAAAGGCCATGAAAAATTAAAAGCATAGCGGATAAATTGCCATAAAAAATCTGATTCTGGGACACCAAGCCAACCCTCGCTTCCCCCAATACCTCCTATCGATAATTGATAAAAAAAGATAGGTAGGTGTGGAATATATAATGCAAAGATCAAAAGACCTGCAGCAACATAGGCAATCAGTCTGTTTTTATCAATGAAAAGCATTCCACTTACGCCAACTATGGCAGCAAAAAGCAAACTGAAATGATGATTATAAGCAGCCAATGAGGAAAGCAAAACGTATAGTATCCAATGCTTGTTCCACTTACTTTTTGAATCAAATAAATATGCCTGCCAATGATAGACCATCCACAATGACAGAAACATGCCTGAAACATAAGGTCGGGCTATTTGTCCGTGCATTAGTGGGAATTCAAGCGTACTTAATAAAAGCGTAACGATAATGGCAACAGTAGTATTAAACCATTTTTGGGCAAGTAGCCAAAGAAAGTAGATCGAGGCAATTCCCATAAGAATGAAAGGAAATTTCACACTAAATGAACTCGCACCAAAGAGCTTTATCCAATAATAAATAAAAACCTGAACCCCTGCCGGATGTGCGTCTATCTTTACTCCTTTTTCTATTAATTCAGAAAAGCTCTCAAAATTTAAGCGAAAGAGGGCACTGAATTCATCGTGGGTAAAAGGGATGTTAAATGCATCATAGAAACGTAACGCACTGGCTAAAATCAGAATAAAGATAAGATATAAATTCTCCTTATTTTTAACGATAGACTTCAATAATCAAATTTTATTTTTGTAGCTGTTGCTAAAGATAACATTCTTCATTGCCTTTTCTCTAGTCACACTATCACAACCATTCAATCGACAGAATTTTACTTTAGATTTTCGACATACCAATTGATAGCTTTACTCATTCCAGCTTCAAGATCAAATTCCGGTTTATAATTCAGTAAGCGTTTCGACTTGGATATATCTGCTAAAGAATGTTTAACGTCACCTTTCCGCTCTGGACCATAATTTGCTTCTAGATCGAGAACAGCGGGATCAAAATCTGCCAACTTCTTTCGGATCAACGAATAGAGACTATTCAGGTCGCTGCTATCACCAAAGGCAACATTATAGACTTGATTAAAAGCACTCGCTTCATTTGTTGTAGCTGCGAGTAGGTTAATTTGAATTACATTATCAATGTAAGTAAAATCCCTACTTTGTGAACCATCGCCATGTATTATTGGGGACTCTCCATTCAGCATCATTTTAATAAATTTCGGTATCGCTGCGGCATAAGCACCTTCGGGATCTTGTTTTCTTCCAAATACATTAAAATAGCGAAGTCCGATCACCTTCATCCCATAAAGGTCAGCATAAACACCTGCATACAATTCATTCACATATTTTGTAACTGCGTATGGACTTAAGGGTTTCCCGATACGCTCTTCAACTTTAGGTAATTCTTTTGAATCGCCATAAGTGGAAGAACTTGCTGCGTAGATAAAACGATCTACATTGGCCATTCTTGAGGCTTCAAGCATATTTAGGAAACCTGTATTATTTGTTGAATGAGTAACAAGTGGCTTATTTATTGACCTAGGCACAGAACCTAATGCTGCCTGATGCATTACTATATCAATTCCTTCAGCCGCTTTTAAGCAAGTATCGAATTCTCGGATATCTCCTTCAATAAGCGTAAAATCATGGTTTTCCACAAAAGCCGAAAGATTCTCTCGTCTTCCAGTTTCGAAGTTATCGAGGCAAAAAACTTTATTTCCTTTTTTCAATAGGGCTTCACAAAGGTTGGAGCCGATAAAACCGGCTCCACCTGTGACTAAAATTTTCTTCCCTTTTAGTGTTTGCACTTATTTTGCAAGGTTAACACTTCTGGTCTCTCTGATAACCGTAACTTTTACTTGTCCGGGATAGGTCATTTCATCTTGAATTCTTCGTGCAATTTCGAAAGAAAGCTTATCTGATTCTTCATCAGAAACTTTAGCTGATTCAACCAATACACGTAATTCACGACCTGCTTGAATAGCATAAGATTTCATTACTCCAGGGTATTCAAAAGCAAGGCTTTCAAGATCTTTTAATCGCTTGATATAGGATTCAACAACCTCTCTTCGAGCACCTGGTCTTGCACCAGAAATAGCGTCACAAACCTGAATGATAGGAGAGATCAGTGTAGTCATTTCTATCTCGTCGTGGTGAGCTCCGATGGCATTACATATATCGGGCTTTTCACCATACTTTTCAGCGAGTTTCATACCCAGTAAAGCATGTGGTAATTCCGGTTCATCATCCGGCACCTTACCAATATCATGTAATAGACCGGCTCTTTTAGCAGTTTTTGGATTTAAGCCCAATTCAGATGCCATTGTAGCACAAAGGTTGGCTACTTCACGCGAATGCTGAAGAAGGTTTTGACCATAAGAAGAACGGTACTTCATCCTACCTATCATTCTTATCAATTCAGGGTGTAATCCATGAATTCCAAGATCAATAGAAGTTCGTTTTCCTATCTCAACGATCTCATCCCCGATGTTCTTAGCCGTTTTCTTTACAATCTCTTCAATACGTGCAGGATGAATTCGACCATCGCTTACCAATTGGTGAAGTGATAATCGTGCGATCTCTCTACGTATCGGGTCAAAGCAAGAAAGAATAATTGCCTCGGGTGTATCATCAACAATAATTTCCACACCAGTTTCCGATTCAAGGGCTCTAATATTTCTCCCTTCACGACCAATGATCCTTCCTTTTATTTCATCACTTTCTATATTAAATACAGAAACAGAGTTTTCGATAGCCTGTTCAGTAGCAACACGCTGAATAGACTTTACAACAATTTTTCTCGCTTCAGCATTAGCCGTTAGCTTAGCCTCGTCAGTAATATCCTTAATGATAGCCATCGCCTCCGATTTCGCTTCATTTCTTAAGGCTTCTACTAATTCCTTCTTAGCATCATCAGCAGAATATCCAGAGATCCTCTCTAATTCAGTCACCTGATTCTGATGCATTTTATCAAGATCATTCTTCTTTTTATCTACGATCTCAAGTTGCTTTTCCATGTTATCACGAATAGCATCTCCTTCTTTTTCCTTTCGCTTATTGGTTTCGATCTGCTTCGACAGTTGACTTTCTTTGTGTTTCTGACGATCTTCAGCTGATTGAATTTTTCTAGTTCTATCGCCAATAAACTTCTCATGTTCTTCTTTCAGATGAAGGAATCTCTCCTTCGCTTTTACCATCTTATCTTTCATGATGGACTCCGCCTGAACTTCTGCATCTCCAATTATTTGATTGCGCTTCTTAGTTGTAATCCAATTTACTACAACAAATATGATTGCACCACCAACGATTATCCCTGCCAAAAGCCCAACAACAATACTTATAGTATCCATAGTCTTGGTTTTGGTTATTAATAAATTATAAGGGACGCTAACTAATCAGGAAATTACTCAGCTGGTTAAATTGCTAAGCTGTTCGTCGATTTGATTAAGTGATTCTAAACATTGATTAAGGTCGCTATCGGAAGTATCCTTCTTTAATTCGCTTACTGCCTCTAAGGCTGTCATAGCCAATAAATCCTGAATATCACGAACGGCATAAGTAGCACGAAGTTTCGCTATTGATTCATCAATTTCCTTTGCTGCTAAACGGATCGATTCTTCCTCATCCATCGCTATGGTAAGCGGATAAACTCTTCCTGCAACTGGTATTTTAACTGATATTTGCTTCTTCATCCTTTGCCTCTATTTATTCAATAGTGCAACGCACTTGTCAATCTCTTTCACTAAATCATTAATCTGACGTTTTACCCCCTGGGTATCCGTATTGTCCCCGGCCATCTTTCTGGCCAGTTTTAATGTTTTAAAACTCTCCTCCTTTTCATCCATCATCTCTACAAGCTCACTATTTCTAAGCTCCAATGCTGTCACCTTTGTAAGTAATTCGCTGTTATCCTTGTCCAAGCGAAGTTGCTTTTCACTTAGTAAAACCAATTTTTTTTGGATCGATTTTAGTACAACAGGTAATTCCGACGACATGATCAGGAAAAAATTTTATGATACAAATTTAAAAATGTAGCCATGATAAACCAATATTAACTCCTCTATTGTTAAAAGAAAGATTTTATTATGCTTGCATACTCCTTTCAGAATGTAATTTTACATCCATGATTAAAGCCATCAATTTGATAAATATTAAGGCAATTTTATTACTCCTTATCCTTTTTTCATTCAAATCTAATGAAGCTCAGGAAAGAAGGGACGAAGGCTTTCGATCTCCTTTAGATATACCTCTATACCTTGCCGGTAACTTCGGAGAATTACGAAGCAATCACTTTCACACCGGGATCGATATAAAAACACAAGGAGCTGAAGGAAAAGCAGTTTATACGATCTATGAAGGCTATATATCTCGAATAAAGATCAGTACGGGGGGTTATGGAAAAGCCATTTACATTACTCACCCCAACGGTTACACAAGCGTTTATGCCCACCTAAAAAAAGGAAGTCAACGCATTGAAGAATACATTCAAAAAAAACAATATCAAAAAGAGTCTTTTACCATCGAGATCTTCCCTCAAAAAGGAGAGTTAAAAGTTGAAAAAGACGAATTGATCGCTTATTCTGGAAATACAGGAAGTTCAGGTGGTCCACACCTTCATTTTGAAATTAGAGAAACTGCCAGTGAAGAGCCGATAAATCCTTTGCTCTTTGGGTTTGATATTCAGGATAATATTCGCCCTATAATAAAAGGAATTAGAATCTATGAAATGGATAATGAATCTTTTGTAAGTCCTTACCCTGGAAGTGCCGTTGGGTTTCAAGTTGAAGGAAAGTATGGAAAATATAAGTTAACGGGCAATCCGAAAATCGAAGCTCATGGGAAAATTGGACTTGCTATTCACACCTATGACCTTCTTAATGGTTATCCAAATAAATGTGGGATCTATCGAATTGAAATGGAAGTGGATTCGGTATTGATCTTTAGTCAGGAATTTGAAAAACTCAATTTTAGTCACCTCCGATATATTAATACTTATATGGATTATCCTTTATATAATGAGGGAAGGAAATATTATCACAAACAGTTTATTGGAGAAAATAACCGGCTAAATATTTATTCAGATAAAGTAAATAAGGGGATCATTACATTTAATGATGATAAGGTGCATCAAATAAACTATCGCATTATTGATTCTTATGGAAACACTTCCAAAATCTCTTTTCAAATTAAATCACTAGCATCTATTCCTACGCCAATTCGAAGAGAAACAAGCAATCCACCATTTACTACATTTACAGTTAAAGGCCCCAATTTTTATAACGACGAGAACATTAGCGTTGATATCCCACCTATGGCACTTTATGAGAAAATGACATTTTCAACATCTCAAGGAAAAACAGTAAAAGGCACAATAGGGCCGGTTTTCACAATCGGAGATGCGAATATCCCATTACAAAAGAATTTTACTTTAAGTATAAAAAAACCTTCAATTCCGGAAGGATATGAAAATAAGGCCCTTTTTGTGATCATTGATGAAAAAGGAAATATAGATGCGATGGGTGGGGAATTATACAATGGTGAAATGAAAATAAAGTCACGCTACTTTGGAAGTTACGCATTGGCTATTGATAGCATAGCACCAAAGATAAAAACAGTGAATATCTCAGCGAATAAAAACATGAGCACTTACAATACTTTTTCGCTTAAAATAACTGACGCATTATCAGGAATAGATCAATACAGAGGAACGATAGACGGACAATGGATTTTGATGGAATATGATGCGAAAACCGACACATTGACCTATCGATTTGATAATAATAGAATCGTTAAAGGAAAACATCATTTTTCATTATTTGTAAATGATGAAAAAGGAAATGAGAGTAGGTATGAGGTGGATTTTATTAGGTGAGCAGGAATGGAAATAAGCTAAA
>JAUVAY010000190.1 GCA_030591505.1 Flavobacteriales bacterium
ACTGGGCAGGATTGAAGTTTTTTAATGTTTATGGACCTAATGAATACCATAAAGGTAGAATGGCATCAGTGATTCTTCACGCATTTCGCCAGATCTCAGAAAGTACTAAAATGAAATTATTTCGTAGCCATAATCCTGATTATAAGAATGGTGAACAATTGCGTGATTTCGTTTATATCAAGGATGTAGTTGAAGTTTGCATGTTCCTTATGAATAATAGGAAGAAGGAGAACAATGGCTTGTATAATTTGGGCACAGGACAAGCACGTACCTTTCTGGATCTAACAAGAAACACGTTTAAGGCGATGGGGGTTGAAGAGGATATATCTTTTATCGATACCCCAGAAGATATAAGAGATAAGTATCAATATTATACACAGGCAGATATGTCAAAACTTATTTCCATCGGTTATGATCGTCCCTTTAGTTCATTAGAAGAAGGAGTTGAGGACTATGTAAAAAACTACCTTATGGAAGGTAAGTACTATTAGCTATGGATGAAATCCATAGTAACAGGATGAAATCCATAGTAACAGGATGAAATCCATAGTAACAGGATGAAATCCATAGTAACAGGATGAAATCCATAGTTTTATATAGAATGTCTGTTGTTTGATTGGCGATGTTTTTGCCATTTCGAAAAAACAATGACAAACAATTACCTGAATCATTAACCAGAAAAGTTAATTCAGTCTTAAATAAGACCAATCTGTCTGTTTTATAACAAGTTTTGTAGTTTATTATAACTTAATACTCTTTCCGATTGGGGCAAAACGATATATATACTCGATTAAACCGATAAAAATGTCGATTAAATGACATATGTCATGTTTATGCCATTTGTGCAATCGAAAAATTAATATAAATTGCCGTCGCGATTCTTACTATTTTTAAGTAAGTTTAATATTAATAACTCCTCATTTATTATCAAATACTAACTAAAAACAAATTACCATGAAAATTGTGTACACTAAAGGATTAAAAAGATCCGTGAAATTTTCATTATTTCTACTATCATTTTTCACCCTGATCTTTGTTTCTTCATGCGAGAAAGATTGTGAAGAACCACCGGTAGACAATAGTGACCCTCTAGATGAAATGATCAGCCTTCTCGATCTTCAAGCTTTGCCTGAAGTATCTCACCCGGCGAATAATCCAACAAGTCCTGAAAAAGTAGAATTAGGAAGACTTTTATTCTGGGACCCAATAATAGGGGGAGAAAAAGATATGGCATGTGTTGTTTGTCATCATCCTGGCTTAGGTTATGGTGATGGTATTGATCTTCCAATTGGAGTTAATGGATCTGGTTTAGGAATTGAAAGAACTGAGAATACAGGTGGACTTGACCTTGTTAATGGTCCTATCGGTAGAGTTCCAAGAAATGCTCCAACAATAATTAATGCAGCTTTTAATGGACTTACTTCTAGTAATGGATATGATCCAAGTGCTTCTCCAATGTTCTGGGATTCTCGTGCTGATGCTTTAGAAGGACAGTGTGTAGGACCTCCAGGTTCAAGAAGTGAAATGAGAGGAGATGCATACGCAGAAGAAGATGCTATGGATAGTATCGCTTTGCGTCTTAATGCTATTCCAGAATACGTACAATTATTTGAAAGCGTATTTGGTGCAGGTAACGCTGTAACAGTAGAAAATTACACTTTTGCAATCAGTGCTTTTGAACGTTCAATTGTTAGTGACAATAGCCCTTTTGATCAATATGTTGAAGGTGATCTTAGTGCTTTAAATAGCGATGAAAAAAATGGTTTGATTCTTTTTTATGGTAAAGCAAGATGTTCTAACTGTCATTATGGACCAATGTTTTCAGATTATGACTTCCATGCACTAGGAATTCCAGAAAATCCAATTAATCCAAATGCACCGGATATGGGTGTGGATGATGAATATAAGTTTAGAACACCAACATTAAGAAATGCAACCCTAACGGGTCCTTATATGCACAATGGTATGATGGAAAGCATTAAGGATATTGTGGAATATATGAACGCAGGAGTTTCTGCTAACGAAAATGTTACAGAGGATATGCTTGCAACAGATATGGAACCATTAGGTCTAACAGAAAATGAAATCGATCAATTAGTAGCTTTTATCGAGAGCCTAACTGATGAAAATTTTGATACAGGTGTTCCTGAATCAGTTCCAAGTGGTCTACCTGTTGGTGGAAATATTGACTAATTTCAATTAAGAGATATATTGATCGGGACTCCTTTTTGGGATCCCGATTTTTTTTTAATATCTTCTTCCCCTCAATATAACTGCGCTTTTACGAGATGTTTATTGAATCTACCATTTCTTTTTTAGCGCCTACCACTCCTCCATTTTTAATTGCGTCTTTGCATCTTTACAAGAACTTCATTACTTTTCAAAAATGCCAATAGAAAATTTCACCTACGAGACAATTCAACTTAAAGATGATTATGAAGGAAGCGTCGAAGCCACCTTTATAAAGTCTGATAAGAATATACAAGGGCAAACGCCTATTTTGTATTTACATGGTTTTGTCGACTATTTTTTTCACCCCCATTTGGCGGATGAATTCCACAACAAAGGCTATAATTTTTATGCCATTGAGTTAAGAAAATATGGACACTCAATGCGTGAGCATCAACATCCTAACTATTGTAAAAGCCTTGATGAATATTACGAGGAAATTGATATTGTTCTGCAAAAAATATATGCAATAGATGCTAAGAAAATAATTTTCCTTGGCCACTCTACAGGAGGTTTAATAGCATCGCTTTACGCTGACCATGGAAAAAATAAAGACCTTCTCGCTGCGCTCATTCTTAATGCACCCTTTTTAGAGATCAATTCTCCTGCAATTGTTCGCAAGCTGAGTGTGCCCGTGTTCAAAGTGGCGGTAAAATTGAATCATTATGTTAATTTGCCAAACGCATTATCGCCATTATATCCCGAAAGTATTCATAAGGATTATAAAGGAGAATGGGATTTTGATCTTAATTACAAACCCATAAAGGGCTTTCCTGCATTTTTTCAATGGTTGATAGCGATCAAAGAAGGTCAGGATAAAGTGAAGTCCAAATTAAGTATTACAATACCTATTCTTTTACTCCATTCTTCAGATTCTTTTATTCCCAAAAAATGGAGCGATAGAATTCATAAAAGTGATATGGTGCTTAATGTTGAGGATATGAAAAAATATGCTCATCATTTGGGAAATACAGTTAAAGTAGAAGAAATTGCAGATGCACGTCATGATATCTTCTTATCGCAAAAACCAGTAAGAGAAGATGCTTTTCAAAAAATGTTTTCTTGGCTCGAGGATGTTGATCGTTAGCTTAATGTTCTCGTTTTGAATGGTGAGAAAATGTTGAGAAAGCACTATGGTAGAAGGAATTCACTAGCACTTTCCGATCTTTGCGAAAAATCTTTGCAGCCTTTGCGTGAATCATTTTTAATTCCCGCTCTGTGTTCCATGTTCTTCGCTATTTCTCAGCTTCTTTGTCATAAGAATTAACAAAAGAATGCTTAAAACGATGAATCCTCCAAAAATGATATAAGCATATCTGATATTATCTCCTCGTAAAAAGAAAGGCAATGAGAAGATAAGAAGAAAAATACCGCGCATCAACGTTTGGTAAGATGCAAATAGTCCGTTGACCCGCCCTATGATCTGATTGGGAATCAGGTTAAATAGAAGTGTAACCCGTAAAATTCGTACCCCAGCATTGGAAAGTCCAAGAATGAAATTAAAAATGATAAAGATCATGTTCGAATGTGAAATTCCACTGGCAAAAAATCCAATAGCAATGATCAACATTATACTAACGATAGCTTTAATTGGATGAATGTTTTTAAAAATGTGTCGGATAAAAATCCCTGATGTAATAGCTCCAAATGCATAAGCAATTTCTATGATCGTATAGATCAAAACATTTTCATGAAGGTGTTCGCTTACATAGATCGCAGCTAAATAAAAACCCTCTACAATAGTTACAATGAAAACAGAGAAAGAAAAGATTCCAAACCAGAGTATTTCTTTATTGTTTTTTAAATAGTCCAAACCTACTTTAAAGCGTGTTATTAGTCCTTCTGCTTCAAATTTTCTCACGCTAATAGGAGTGTAGTTAATAGTAGAAATAAGTAAAAAAGCAATCAAATATGTGGCACCATCAAGTAAGAATATTTCAT
>JAUVAY010000161.1 GCA_030591505.1 Flavobacteriales bacterium
AAAACAGTTAACAACAACTATTTATTTACACTCTCTTCTTTTTTAACACTCACATCAAACCATGGTGTTGGATCGATTTTTGGATCATCACCCTTAGCATAGAAAAACTCATTGGTCTTTAAATCATATTCATAATCCAATGCCCATTCTTTATGATTCTTTTCTAACTCTTCCAGCGCATCAACAATATAATCAACTTCCTTATCGGTCATACTAGGATGAATTGAAAAACGGATCCAACCAGGTTTGACTGTCAAATCACCACTATCAACTTTATCGGTGATCATTTTGGATAATTTCTTTGGTATGTCCAATAATAAGTGACCATAGGTTCCTGCACATGAACAACCACCACGCATTTGAATCCCATACCTGTCGTTCAACATTCTTACACCTAAATTAAAATGAAGGTCTTCTATATAAAATGAAATGACCCCCAATCTACTTTTATGGTCTTTAGATAAGATATTAAGAGTAGGAATGGCACATAAACGATCAAAAATACGATCGTTCAATTCTTCTTCACGTTCCATCATATTCTTCACTCCCATCTCCTCTTTCAACTTAATTGCCATGGCAGCTTTAATAGTTTGAAGAAAGGGTGGTGTTCCTCCTGACTCCCTAATTTCTATATCAGCAATATAACTTTTATCTCCCCATGGATTAGTCCAATTTACCGTTCCTCCTCCCGGGTTATCCGGTACTGTATTGTTATATAATTCTCTATCAAAAATAAGAATTCCAGGTGTTCCTGGGCCTCCTAAAAACTTGTGAGGCGAAAAGAATACAGCATCCAATCTTTCCTCTACATCTTCAGGATGCATATTCATTTCCACATAAGGAGCAGAACAAGCAAAATCCACAAAGCACAATCCACCAGCCTGGTGCATCATCTTTGCTACTTTATGGTAAGGATTTATAATACCTGTAACATTAGAGCATGCACTTATTGAAGCAATCTTTACTTTTCTTGACTTATACTCTTCAAGTAACTCAGCTAAATGCTCGCTATCGCATTGATCAGAATCATTTGGACGAATGATCACAACATCTACTAAAGACTCCAACCATGAAGTGTGATTAGAATGATGTTCCATATGGGTAATAAAAACTACTGGTCTATCGTCCCCCTCTTTAATTACCTGATCACGATAATTTTCGTGTGCTCGGTAGCCAAGAATCCGTTGAAATTTATTGATCACCCCTGTCATTCCAGAACCAGAAGCTATTATTACATCATCAGCATCAGCGTTTACATGATCTTTTATCATTTTCAATGCCTGATGAAACGCCACCGTCATGGTACTTCCTGTTACAGATGTTTCGGTGTGTGTATTTCCAACATAGGGACCAAACTTTTCAAGCAAGCTTAGTTCTATAGGTTCATATAACCTTCCACTGGCAACCCAGTCGGAATACACAATGTTTTTCTCTCCAAAAGGGGTTAAAAATTTAGCATTACGACCGACGGTACCATCTCTAAATGGCTTAAAGTATTCTTCGAGCTTACTCATACATTAGCTTTAACAAGGCAAAAATGAAAAAATAACATCATTGACAAATCAATATACATAAGTTTTAACTAAACTATATCGAGCTATCAAAAAATCAGGAATCCAATATTACTTAGAGATTCTTGACAGCCATTTCTAATTTATCTCTTACTTCACCTGCCATTTCTTCTAAATTTTCATTATTAACAGGTTTCATTGCTTCTAGGGGATCAATTGCAGAAACATCGATCTTTCCATCTTTATCTTCTCTCACAACAACATTACACGGAAGCATTAGTCCTATATTATTTTCCGTTTGAACGGCATGATAAGCATAGCCAGGGCTACACGCACCCAAAATAATATATGGAGGAATATCCTTATCGATCTTATTTTTAAGGATAGCTTTCATGTCTATCTCAGTTACCACTCCAAAGCCTTGTTCTTTCAAACTTTCTTTAATTTTTTCAACTGTTTCGTCGTAGCTATACTCTACTTTTTTACTTATATAATAACTCATATTTGTTTTATTCGTTATAAAATATTTCCGAAGTTACTTCTGACGATTTTGCAAGCATAAAATTAACACCACAGTACCTTTCGACTGATAAGTTAACTGCTTTTTCCATTTTGGAATGATCAATATTTTTACCCCAAATATGGTATTCTACTATTATTTTTGTGTAGTATTTAGGGTGCTCTTCAGCTAATTCTCCATGTGCTGTTATTTTTAGATCATCATAATCCACTCTCATTTTCTTCAAAAGTGATACAACATCCATTCCTGTACATCCTATAAGAGAAAGCAATAATAGTGGCTTTGGTCGAGGCCCTTGATCATTACCACCAAACTGATCGTCAGCATCTATAATTAATTTATGGCCATTAACTTCTGTTTTAAAGGCCATTCCATCCATATGTTCTACTGTAACTTTGTGCTCACTCATATCTTTTTTGCTTAAATATCGGTATTTCAATTTATGTGCAAAAATAGAAGTGTCATGCCCTATTACAGTAATATTGGTCACTAAGTCATATTGATAGGAATCATAAAATAGCCCAATTATGTCTATTGAATAACTTCATTAGCATCACTATTTATCAAGGAAAAGATAAAAAGTAACATCACCAAATAGCTATTGTAGAACATTTGCTAATCGCTTACATTTGCAAAAATGGGCTATTAACTCAGTTGGTTTAGAGTGTTACCTCGACAAGGTAGAAGTCACTGGTTCGAATCCAGTATAGCCCACTTGATGATCAAAGCAATAGAAAAGCAGATTGATCGGAATATGAATGAAGCTCGCTTCAATTCATATGAAGAGAAAGATGCTTGAATGTGTAGCATTCGATTGCTTTGATTCCCTTCACGGAATTACTGGATCGCGAAGCAATCCAAATCAATTACGAATTACGAATGTTTAATTACGAATTGGTGTTTCAATAAAACGTTAATTGATAATAGATATTTAAGACAAAACGAGCGAAGTGAGTCAGGCTTTTTTTTACGATGGCGACAAAACAGGACTATTTAAGGCTGCATCAAATTATCCTCGTAGAAATTATAACAGTTTACTAAATTTTGATTTACTTTAGTCAAGCTATTATTCTGCTATCCCAATGAAATATATTTTCATCTTTATTTTTTCATTTTTTAATCTTATCGCTGTTTTAGCAAATGAGAATCCTGTAGATAGCCTAAAACAATTACTTGAAAGTACTGAAGACAAAAAAGAAAAAGCAATTCTTTATTGTTCAATTGCTAAAAGATTAGAACATTCTGAACTAGATACTGCATTATATTATGCAGGTAAAGGCTTATTTATTTCAGAACAAATAGATTACACTATTGGTATTGCTGAAAACTCAGCAGCGCTTGGAGATCTTTATATTATTAATAATCAATTAAAAGAAGCTAAAGAAAAATACTATATCGCATCCGAAAATTTCAGGAAGTCAAATGAAGTCTTTGACCATGCACAAATTCTAATGCTCCTTGGAAATATTCATTTAGCCCAAGAGCTATTTATTGATGCGCTAACTATTTACCATGAATCATTAAATATCTCATTAGAAAATGATTTTACAACACTTATTTCTCATCTCTATAATAATATAGGGGAGATCTTCCTTAAGATCCAAAATTATAAAGATGCAAGCCCCTATTTTACGAAAGCATATATACTTTTCCTGGAACAAGATGATTATTATAGTGCTGCTTTCTGCCTAGGAAACATTGCTGCAATAAAAAGATCCCAAGGAAACTATGATGAAGCTATCAAAGATTATTTAGATAATGTTCGTTTTTATCTTGAAAAAGAAAATTGGGAAGACATGGCCATCACCTACAATTCAATTTCGGATATATATTGGACCATTGAAGAATATAAAAAGGCCAAAGATTATATAAGTATGGCCTTAAGCACCATTGAAAATTATCGTAGTGACATGGAAGGTCCCTCATCAATTTATATTACAGATATATATACAATGGCATCAAAAATATATTTCTATGAGAAAGAATATGAACTGGCCATGCACTATGCTAAAAATTCTTTATCGATTTCCTATCCAAATTCTTTTAAGAAAAACGCCTTTTCTAATGCTAAAATTATTAGTCAGATTTTTGATGAATACCATCAAACTGATTCAGCATTGTATTATTATAAAATCTTTATTAAATACTATGAAGAATATCAGGACGAGTATAATGTGAGACAATTAATTCAGCTCAAAATGCAAAATGAGTTTGAAGCAACTTTGCAAAAAAACAAATTGGAAGAAACTAAAAGAGCAGCTGCACATGAGCGCAAAGAGCTAATTTATATTGGAATTCTAATAATTAGTATTCTACTTATTCTAATCCTGATTTCAAGATACATCAACCAAAAAGCAAAAAAAGAAAACCTTGAGCTTGAAAAGACAAAATTAAATCAAGACCTAAGTTTCAAAAACAAAGAACTGGCAACCAATATGATGTATTTACTAGAGAAAAATGAGTTTATTACCACTATCTCCAAAAAACTCATTGATCTTAAATCAACATCTAACCAGAATAATCAAAATATAATCCAACAGTTAATAATTGAATTACGAAAAAATGCTTCCAATAAGGTATGGGACGAATTTGAACTACGTTTTAAAAATGTTCATTCCGAATTTTATGATGCTTTGAATAGTGAATTTCCTGACCTAACTCCAAATGAAAAGAAGATCTGCGCATTCTTAAGGTTAAACATGTCTACCAAGGAAATATCAGCAATAACACATCAATCAATCAAAAGTATCAATATGGCTCGCTTTCGATTGCGAAAGAAATTAAATATCGAACAGGATGAAAATCTGATATCATATCTGAGCCAACTTTAGTCAATAAATCAATTTTTATACTAGCTATAAAGTAATTACGAAACTCACCGATTAGCTACATCTGTTTGTATTACAGTTGTTTATACTTTTCTGTAGTACTTTTATTCCATTCATTTTCATAATTGTAGCATCAATGTGATTGAAAATTATTGTTATCACACTCTCTCTGCTATAATTTTATCAAAAATTACGAAATGTACAAATCAAACAACCGTAAAGAGTTGACTTTTAAACATTAGTAGAACAATTAATCATGAATAAAGATGATAATTCAAAAAATCTTAAAAACAAAGCTGTCTTGGACCTTGAACAAGAATTAAAGCAGTTGATAGAGGAAATGGATTCTAGAAATAAGGGAATAAAAAAAATAATATTTAGTATGGAAAAACGCGATAAAAAGAAAATAAATAAGTCACATAAAAAATAAATATGATGAAAATAATACATAAAATTAATTTGAGTTTAGCGCTACTACTACTTTTAGTAACGCAAGGTTTTGGACAATTCGATGTTACTATAAATGTTACTGATGCAATATCTGGATTGGCAATTGAGAATGCCAATGTACTTCTTGATGGAACGACAATACAAACAGATCTTAATGGTGATGCAACATTTACCAGCATTAGCGATGGGAATTACCCATATACAACTTCTAAAATGTGCTATGAATCCGGAAATGGATCCGTAACGGTTGCTGGTTCCAATATTATAGATAACCTGCAATTAGTAGAAAATACTACAAACAACGTATTCTTCTTCTTAGGTATGATGGGTGCTGAAGCAGGTGTTACTGTGAACCTAAACGATGGTGCAGGTTATAACGAGAGTTATACTGCAATAGGAACTCCTATGGAAGATGTGATTATTTCTGATGTACCCTATGGTTCTTATACTTATACAATTTCTAATGAATGTAGTACTCCAAATACGGGGACGATCGAAGTAGCTTGTAATAGCGGAATGGGTG
>JAUVAY010000145.1 GCA_030591505.1 Flavobacteriales bacterium
GGGTTGATGGATATTGTAGTCCCGGATATTTTTTATAAAGCGGAAGCTCATTATAATAAAAAGGAGAAAAAGAAGGAAAAACAAGAGGATAAGGAGAAGACCAAGAAGTGGAATAGAAAATCAAAAAAGAAAATGTGAGCTATTAATATATTCTCCTTCAAGCAATAATTCTCTTATTCAATAAATTATATTAACACACTATAAGGAACTATGAGATCCATCGCAAAAAGGCGGGTTTTTAGTTTGTTTGCACATACACATATAAGCAGTTTTAGCTTCTTCAACTTTAAATACCTTCGGAGAGAACCCTGTGCCCTTGTGCGAACCATCACACCAAGGTTGCTTGATTGATATACCACATGTACACCAAGCGTAATTTTTACCTTCAATTAATTCTTTCTTTTGCGGAGCAGTACCTGCAATTTTTGGCTTATCCATAATATTTTTATTTAAGCTTATATTATCTTCATTCATATTGTGACTCAATGCACCTGAAGGACATAAGGCGATTTGGGCTTTAAGCTCTTCTGTATTTGCATTATCAACACTTATCCAAGGCCTTCCTTTCGGATCGTAAACATTTGGCAATGCCTTTACGCATTCAGCTGCATGAATGCAAGATGAGGGTTTCCAATAGATGGTAAAGTCGCCTTTCTTATATTTTAACGTTTTTTCCTTTTCCATTAGTTGAATTTATTAATGGATATTAATTCCTTAGCTTAATAATAAGGAAAATTTAGTTAGCCGATATCAATCACGTCTCCATCTGATGGAATAAACACCTTATTGTTTAAACCTTCTTTTTCAAAACGACTTTTCAATTCAACCCTTGTTGTGGGGCAGTGATTTAAAGATTCTAAATGATTGGCGAATACTTTATAAGGTGCTTTTTTTGCAAACTTCACTATATCACTTATGGTCATTAATAGAGGCTTGCCGATGTCTAATTGAGCGCTTCCAGATGCCACTACTGAAATTTGAGGTTTATATTCGGTTAAAACTTTCTCTACATCTTTTGTGTAAATAGTATCTGCACTTATATAGATGCTTGGTTGATCACCTAATTCAATATGAAAGCCCATTACATTTCCCATAGGAGCAGCAATAAAACCATATCCATGCCTGGCGGGAATTCCAGTTATTTTACCACCTAAGAACTCCGCATCCTTCCAATATTCGAGTGCCTGACTAATGTTCAAGCCTTTCTTTTTAAAATGTATTTCATCTTTACTACTACAGCTTACCGGAATATTATTTTCTTTTAAAAATCGTTCTCCTTCCTCATCTATATGATCTGGATGCTTATGCGTAATTATACAATGAGTAACTTTTTCAAGAATTGAATTACAATTTTCAGGTAGTTCTACTATAGGATTTTTTTGTGCTTTAAAACGAATAAATGTAAAAGGAGCTTGCGATGCCTTCTTCCCTAGCATGGGATCAACCAAAATAACTTGATTATCCGCTTCTATACAAAATGTGGCATTTCTAATATGATGAAGTTTCATTTGATATCAATTATTTAAGAATTCATATTTCCATTCCTTGTAATACTGATTTATCGATTTTTCAGTTCCGATAGTGCTGCTGTTACCATGTCCAGGGTGAATGATGATATATTCTTCCTGTTCTTCAATTAATTTAAGGACAGATGTTTTTAATTGACTTAAATCAGCAGTTGGTCTGTCCCAGCGTCCTACTGACCCTTCAAAAAGCGTATCACCTACATAAAGATCATGCCCTATTTTATAACAAACGCCACCGATAGTATGTCCCGGCGTATGAATAACGGAGATCTCATACTCATCAATTTTTAATAGTGTATCCTCATTAATGGTCTTAATATTCAGGTCATCGAGATCATATGATTTTTGTTTTTCAAAGAATTCGAAACCGTTTTTATAGTCATCGAATAGCACATCATATTCTAGTTCATGAAGGTAGATGGGAACAGGAAAGCAATCTAGAGCTCCAATATGATCAATGTGAGCATGAGTCAACAAGATTCCAATTACTTCAAGACCTTCCTCTTTTACATATTCAATAATTCTCTCTTTATAGTAACCAGGATCCACAATAAAACACTTGTTGTTTCTTTCTATGAAATAACAATTCATCGGGATATCGCCTTCAAGAAATAGTTTTCTAACGGAATACATAGCTTATTGAAAAAAAATTACTTGTCTATTAATTGAAGCATCTTTATAAACTCAAATGAAATAGAGTAAACATCTCCAGGCCATCTCCCAGAGATATAATTTCTGTCTACTACAACAAAACCTCTTTCAAGGTGTTCTGTACTATCTCTTCTAATTGGAGTAGGGCCTTTTAGAAAATTATCACCATCTGATAAAGCAGTTCTAACCTCATCTTCAACTGTTAAACCCGGATAGGTAAGGTAGTAGTCTCCCATCCACGCTCGCGTTAAATTATAGGCTAAAAGCTCTTGCGACCTTAACAATGATGTTGTTTTATAATCGTGCAATACTGAACGATTTGTTTTTGGATCGATACTTCTTGCAGCCAAGACAACACCATGACAAATAGCTCCAACAGGTTTCTGCGCCTTAAAGAAATCGACAATGAGTTTTTGTAATACTTCAGATTCTAAGTACTCTTTCACCTTTTTATCATGTCCACCCGGGAGAAAGATTGCATCAAAACTATTTTCATTAATAGCTGCATAGTTTAGGGGATTGCAAAAGGCGTCACTTTCTTCCATCTCGAAGTACGCACTAACAGCATCACGTCGGGCCATTAAAGCTGATTTTAAAAGACCCAAACCATTACCATTAAGCATAATTGGATCGGTAGTGGCCTTTTTTCCATTAGGTGTAATAAATACTACTTCAAAATTATTTTCTGTGAATATTTTCCATGGGATGGCGGTTTCGCTTGGGTCACAGCCAAATGATGGAACTGGAATTAATATTTTTAATGCACTCATTTCTTCCTTTTATTATTCACTTATTCACTCATTCACTCATTCACTCATTCACTCCTTTCACTCCCTCCACTATCTCCTCAACATAAAATACTTTTTCAAAAGCGCCATAAGCTGCTAAATGTAAGGCATCTCCATGATTTTGGCTTTCAAGAAATCTATAATTGAGTTCTGTATTCTCCTTTTTCAAAAGAGTTAATTTATCATATAAGTCAATTGCTTCCTTCTCCATTATTTCACCTTCTTTTCCAACGGCTATGTAAATTGACTTATTAGTTTGATAAGGTTTAGGATCGTAGCTTAATAATGACTCGTTATCCCACCACAAGCTGGGACTCACAATTATATAGTTATCAAAAAGGTCGGGTTTTTTAAAAAGGATTTCTGTTGCTAAGAGCCCACCAAGTGATTGTCCTATCAAGGTATTGGTAGAATTAATTTTGTAATTGTTTTCAATTAGCGGAATAAGCTCCATTTCTATAAAATCAATAAATAGGGCAGAATGCCCCGTTGTTGGAAATTGTTTGGTGTATTCTTTATCATCAGTATGAAAAGTAAAATCTCGTTGTCGATCAACATTTGAAATACCAACAACTATCGTTTCTGGAAGTATGTTTATCCATGAGAAAGACCCAAATTGGACAAGTCCTGAAATATGAATAAAATCTTCATCGATCGAACCATCAAGT
This sequence comes from Flavobacteriales bacterium, assembly GCA_030591505.1. GTDB lineage: Bacteria > Bacteroidota > Bacteroidia > Flavobacteriales_D > JAHECK01 > JAHECK01. Next base: position 3,634 of record JAUVAY010000145.1, read on the forward strand.
AAATAGATTACCGGATATGTTTTAATAGAATCAGGGGAATAACCGTAGGGTAGGTAGATGTTTAAAATCCTGTTTTCATTTAATACTTCCGATTTGATCTCGATAGTTTCTCCAATTGAAAGTGGATGTTTTTTTTCTATTAGAATTTCATTTTGGGCCATTATCTGATTCGATGAGATCAAAATGAAAAGAATTAAAAAGCTTTTGTAAATTTTCATGTTTTTAGTAAAGTCGTTATAGGTTTAGTTGTAATGGAATGCAATTTCTACTATTGAGTTGAAGATTGCAAGTTTGAAATAGCTAATCCGTAATTAAACGTAACAATACGTATATCATACATTTTATTCAGTTGAGATTGAGAATATTTGCTCAACAAATGTTTAACTAAATAAATCTATTATGAATTCAATGAGAAACAAAGTACAGTTGATCGGTAATCTAGGATCCGATCCTGAAGTAAAAGATGTAGGAAAAAGTGGTAAAATGGTACGTTTATCCTTAGCTACAACAGAAAGTTATTATAATACCAATAAAGAGCGGATAGAAGAAACCAATTGGCATAACTTAATTATCTGGGGTAATCTCGCAGCAAGCACTGAGAAGTATTTAAAAAAGGGTAACACTATTGCTATAGAAGGGCGCCTAAAGAATAACACATTTACTGACAAGAACGGTGAGAAACGCTATTCAAACGATATCGTAGTCCATGAGTATCAATTACTTCATAAGAAGCAATTAGAAAAAGCATAGTTTATATTTCCTATTATTGACCAGTACAAATCCGCCTGAATAGCGGGTTTGTCTGTTTATTTCACACTAATATTTTGTAATAAATAGATTACCTAGTAATTACCATTCAATTGTTAGTATCTATATATCGAAAAAGGCTGTATAGCAGAGTCCTTCAATTACTTTTGATCATAATCAAATTAAAATAATTAGTATGAAAAAATTAATGTTAGTATCGTTGGGGCTAATAATGGCTATGGGATTAAATGCTCAAGGAAACAAAATGTGGATTGGAGGAAATGCTGGATTTGGAACAAACAATGTAAAAGATGGGGATAGTTTCTCTTCTTGGCAATTTGGACCGACCTTCGCTTATATGCTAAACGATAACATGGCTGTTGGAATAAACCTTCTTTCGAATGGCTCAACAGATAAAGCTAACAACAATAGTAATGATGTGTATAAGATGAGTGGCTGGAATATCGAACCCTTTTTTCGCTACTATTTTGCCGGTGCAGGAAACTTTAAGTTTTTTGGTGATGGACTTGTTGGATTTGGTGGTGGAAAAGAAACATGGGAAAGCGATATGTCTACTGAACCCTTTGAATCAAAATACAGCACTTTCGGAATTTGGGTAAGACCGGGAGCACAGTTTTGGTTCAATGACAATTGGTCAGTGGCTGCTACAATTGGTGCATTGGGCTATTCAAGCCGAACAAACAATAAAGATGAAACGAATAATGCTGGAGAATCAATAGAAACAACAACGACTAACTTTGGAATTGCTGTTGATTTTTCAAATACAAACTTCTCTGTATTCTGGCATTTCTAGAAGACTAGACTTTATTTAACTACTCAAAGGCCATCCCGAACAATAGGGATGGCCTTTTTAGTTAATATAAACAGTATTAATAAATCATGTTTTTATCATGATTTTCATAGCACATTAATCGTGTTTAGGAACGCGCAATTAAGTACATTTGTATCCTAAATAATAGCTATGTATCAATCAGTATCAGCAGCAGAAGCAGTAAAGGTTATTAAGTCAAATGATCGTGTTTATATTCATACTGCAGCAGCAGCTCCACAAGAGCTGATCGATGCGATGACGGAGCGAGCTCCAGAATTAAGAAATGTTGAAGTTTGTCATCTGCATATTGAAGGAAAGGCACCCTATGCTGACCCTAATTTAAGAGATAGCTTTCATGTTAATTCTCTTTTTATTGGTCACAATGTTAGGCATACACTCAAAGCCGGTAATGGATCTTATACTCCTGTATTTTTAAGTGAAGTACCGGGTCTTTTTCGATCTGGAAAATTACCCATTGATGTTGCATTAATTCAAGTGTCACCACCTGATAAGCATGGCTATTGTTCATTAGGAGTTTCTATCGAAGCTACACTAGCCGCCGTTGAATCAGCGAAGCATGTTATTGCAAAAGTAAATCCGCAAATGCCACGTACCCACGGTGATGGGATTATTCATATATCCCGACTGGATACCTTTGTATATATCGATTCGCCGATTCATGAACATGTATTACCCGAGCCCGGTGAAGTGGAAAGTGCGATTGGTAGACATATAGCCGAACTCATTGAAGATGGCTCTACCTTGCAAATGGGGATCGGTGGAATACCCAACGCAGTATTAAAGAACTTAGGGAATCATAAAGCCCTTGGACTTCATACGGAGATGTTCTCCGATGGCGTGATCGAGTTGGTTGAAAAAGGTGTTATCACAGGAGAGAATAAAGCGATCAACCCTGGTAGGATCTTAAGTGGATTCGCTATGGGCTCCAGAAAATTATATGATTTTATTGATGATAATCCTTTTATCGAAATGCGTGATATTTCGATTGTAAATGATATTGCGATCGTACGTCAAAATCCGAAAGTTGTTGCCATCAATTCGGCAATTGAAGTTGACCTTAGCGGTCAGGTTTGTGCCGATTCAATTGGATCGTATTTATATAGTGGAGTAGGAGGACAAATGGATTTTATCAGAGGAGCTTCCTTGTCAAAAGGAGGGAAGCCTATCATCGCTTTACGATCGTCTACACATAAAGGAATAAGTAGAATCGTACCATTTTTACGTCCAGGAGCAGGAGTAGTAACTACTCGAGCTAATGTACACTATGTTGTTACTGAATATGGATCAGCTTACCTGCACGGAAAAACCATTAAAGAACGCGTAAAAGCACTGGCGAATATTGCGCACCCTGATCATAGAGAAGGCATTCTTAAAGAGTACCATGATATCATGGTTGGGATATAAAAGCTACTTTTGCTGAATGAATGAACTTCGTCCGATATCGGATTGGCTTCCGACTACTGTAAAGGAAGCGAAAAATCGAGGATGGGAGGATCTGGACGTGATCCTTTTTTCAGGTGATGCCTATGTAGATCATCCTTCTTTTGGGTCTTCTGTTATTGGTCGGATCATTGAAGATGAAGGACTTAAAATTGCAATAGTTCCTCAGCCGAACTGGCGTGATAACCTAAAAGATTTCAAGAAATTTGGGAAACCCAATATGTTTTTTGCAGTTTCAGCAGGAACAATGGATTCCATGGTTAATCATTATACCGCTTCAAAACGAAAGCGTTCTACCGATGCTTATACACCCGATGGATTGGCCAATTTCAGACCTGATTATGCAACGGTAGTTTATAC
>JAUVAY010000158.1 GCA_030591505.1 Flavobacteriales bacterium
CTTGCTATACGGCTATCAAGTCTTCGAAGGCTTTCCATCAATTTTTGCATTGTATTATTGAAGTGATCGCTTTTACCAAGACTTACAAACAGTTTATCTGATTTTTTACTCCACCTTTTGAGAATCTTCTTTCTGTCTGTTTTAATATAAATTAGAAGATTTTCTAACTGAAATGGTTTAAGTTCTATTTCTCTGGCATTTGACCTTCTACTTACTGCAATATGTATTTTACTTTCTGCGATTTTAATATCTACAGGGCTTAGTCTTGCTAATTCTTCACTTTTTAAGCCCTGGAAAACGAGCAAGCCAAGAATACATTTATTTCTTAGTCCAGCTATGCCGTTCATAGTATACTCTTCATATATTTTGATTAATTCCGTTGAACTTAAAAGATCATGCATGAAGTTTTTTTTAATCCCTTTGATTTTAATATTATTAGTTGGGTTTTTTCTCACTGTTTTTAAGCGGAATTGTAAAAAATTATAGTAGTGACGAACTGCATTAATATACATTTGAATTGTTAATTGCTTAACCCCTTTTTGTTGAAGAAATTTTATGTAAGTCATTATATCATTGTAGCCTACTTTTTCTGCGATAAGGCTATTTCTTTTGAGCCATGTTTTATAGCGAATTACTGTTGTTAATTGAACTTTAATACTCTTTTTACTCAGTCCTATTTCAATTAAGTACTTCTTAAAATGATCCATTTTCCTTGTCCATTAAATGAGTATATATTTGTGTTGCTTCCAGCGTTCTATGTCCTAGAAAAGTAGATATATTCTGTAATTTCATTCCTCTTGCAAGTAGGTGAGAAGCAATGGAATGTCTTAGTGTATGGAGACCAACTTCTTTTTCTTGTAAGTCCTTATTTTCAGTGCGTGCGATAAGGGTTTTCAACCTAAGCAATAAGCTTTGTCCCTTCATTCGTCGTGCACGTTGAGTAACAAATAGGGCATTTACTTTATCGTTATTACATAGTTTAGGACGAGCTTCTTGAATGTACTCCTCTAAGTACATGGCATTGGTTCTGTTGAACGGTACGATGCGCTCACTGTAGTTTTTGCCATTTCTAACATAAAGAATCCTTCGTTTAAAATTAAGATCCGAAACATTAAGATGATAGCCTTCGTTTCTTCTGAGCCCACAACTGTAGAATATACAGAGCATTGCTCTATCCCTGGCATTTATGGGGTCTTGATTATTTTCTTTTTTATTAAAGTAACTCGCTTTAAAAAGATCAACTATTTCATCTTCATCCAATACATCAATTGTTCTTTCGTTTTTTGATTCCTGAGGGATATAAAGTAGAGGAAGATTGACTATGCCTGATTGTCTTACGAATTCATTAAACTTATGCAGCGCATGTATGTGTTTATTGAGTGAAGAATTTTTTAAGATTCCTCCTTTTGTTTTGTTTTGTCTTTTTTTAAGATAACTGTAGTACTCTTTAATTAATTGGTTGTTGATGTCTTTTACTCTTATGTTACCAGTATTTTCAAGATAGTAAAGCAATTCTATAATACAGTTAGGCATTCCATATACACTATTTTGGGAATAGCCTATTATACTAAGCCACTGTTCAAAATTTTGTACAAGAAGTTGGAAACTCTCCGTTTTAAGTGCGTTAATGTCCATACGTAATTTTAACGTGAATTCGATATAAAAAGTCTTTACAGGAAGCTAATAGGGGGTGAGATTTTGAAAATGAAGCACGAATTTATAGTGGATTATTAATAGGGTTTTATTTTTAAAAGATTGCCGGCTATTCGTTTACTCGCTTTGACGGGCTTTATCGAAAATCCCCTATACTTCCTCAAATCTTCTCGAAATAACCCGCTAGTCCTTCAAAAATTTGAGTCGCCTATGAAATTTTCGTTTAAAGCTGTATAAGCTTTTTATATCGAATTCAGGTTATATTTAGGGTTTAACTACTTTGTTATTAAATTAACACCCGAAAAAATTATTTATTACTAATTCTACAGACAAATAGCAATTTTAGCTAGCTACACATACGGTTTTTTTTGTGGAATTAGAGATCAAGTAAACAGATTTCAGCACTTCGAAAAATCACGCTGATATCCGCGTCCAGCTATGGTTATTTATCCCATTACCGGCATTAGCATTCCAAAGGGGTAATAGTCTGAGTTTATTTTCCCCGTCCTGTATGTCATAGAGGACCTATGATGTAGAGGTGTTATGTCAATTTGTTCAGGTTTCATGCCCTTTTTTATGCTATTATTTTGTAAGTCTAATTTAATGGTTTTTTGAGAGTATTGAAAGCGCTTATTTATTTTAGTTATACTTAAGTTGTAAATCGTTAATAATTACTCTTTTATTATTTGCAATTATATATCTCGATCTATGCAACAGAGATCTTACAATAAGCACAAAAAAACAGGCTAGAGGACCTTTACCAATACCTAGCTTTAAGTAGATAAGAACAAATTATTATTTTTTAAGCTTAGTGTTTTTAAAGCTAAAATACTTCGAGAATTATTTTTTATTATAGTCTCTCATTTTTGTCACATCCATTTTTGTTGGAAATAAATCAGTGATAAAGACTATTTCTTTTTCGAAATCAATGAAATAGATAACTTTAATTTCAAAGTGCTTTGTTTCTTTATATAGTATGAATCTAAATTCTTCCTTTTCCTCTTCCAAGTATTTTTCTTTTCTACCTCGAAATGGATTATGACTTAAAGATTGGATTGTTTGTATGATATTTTCATCTACTTCTTGTGCTCTTTCATAACTAAAATTATCAAAGATATAAGGCAATACTTCCAATTGGTAGCGATCTTTTGCAGGTATGGCAATGATTATTCTGTAATCTTTCTCCTTGCCCATTTTTTATTCTCTTCACTAAACTCATTTACAGACATAACTTCTCCCTTTTCAATTGCTTTCAAAGATTCTTCCGCCCTTATCTCCATCTCAGCTTGTGCTAACAGCTTTTCCATTCTTTCTAAGACAGAAGTTTCATGCGCTAACAATACACGCTGTATTAGTCCTAGTTTTATAGCTTCTGTATTCATGTATTGGCCTTCTTTTAAGTCTTTAGTAAATGTAATAAATTATTATTTAGCTTAATACCCTATTCATAAATGGATATACTAAGCACACCTTTTCGGGTTTATTTTGACAAATCACTTTCAGAAACAATACAACTAATCAAACTTATCAGAAAGGATTTTCATCTCTACCACAGGCGAGATCTTTTCATAAACGACATTATAAACGGCTTCGACTATCGGCATATCAACCCCGTATTCTTTTTTTCTTAAATGAACACTTTTTAAAGCATAATACCCTTCAGCGATCATATCCATTTCCATTTGAGCCGATTTTACAGAGTATCCCTTGCCTATCATGTTTCCAAAAGTTCGGTTTCGACTAAACTGAGAATAAGCAGTTACTAAAAGGTCACCTAAGTAAGCAGACTCCATAACATCTCTGTGAATTGGGTTTACCTTATCGACAAAACGTTTCATTTCACGTAGCGCATTGGAAATTAAAACAGCCTGGAAATTATCACCGTATCCCAATCCATGATAGATCCCTGCAGCAATGGCATAAATATTTTTTAAGATCACAGCTATTTCAGTCCCAAAAAGGTCTTCGGATGTAGATGTTTTTATATACCTGCATCGCATTATATCTGCAATGGCTTCTGCTTTTTCAAGGTCAGTACAATCGATGGTCAAGTAGGAGAGTTTTTCCATGGCAACCTCTTCTGCATGACAAGGACCACTAACTATTGCAATATTTCGAGTGGGTATCCCAAAAATCTTATGAAAATAACGTGATGGAATATCATTCTCTTCAGGAATCATCCCTTTTACACATGAGATCAATATTTTGTCCTTTACTCCCTCGCAATCAAGATCATTTAACATCTCATATAAAAAAGCCGAAGGCGTTACTATAAATATAACGTCCGCCTTTTTAAATGCTCCTTTAAGGTCGGTCGTTAATTCAAGCTTATCCGTATCAAAAGAAACGGTGCTTAAATATCGTGGATTGTGATTATACTTAACTATATGATCTACCTGACCCTCATCTCGTAAATACCAAATAACACTGTTTAAATTATTGGTTAATATTTTTACGATTGCTGTTGCCCAACTTCCACCACCAATTACAGCAACATTTTTTGAATATAATTCCATTTATTCTCTTCTGGTTAATGAAGACAATATAGGACAAAAGCAGTAAAGGATAAAGAGATATTCCCTTTAGGAATGTAATATTCTAAAAAAACATCTATTCTATTAAAGACTTATTAGACAACCATGTTTTCTTTTTTTCGTTACATTCGTGTTGCACGAATACACTTGACTAGACCCTTTATTATTTATATGAGATTTCTCTTATCATTTTTCCTTTTATTTATTGGCCATAACATTGCTTTTAGCCAACTCATTATAAATGAATTTTCGGCTGCAAATCGGAATCATCTGACGGATAATTATGGTGATAATCCTGACTGGGTTGAGATCTATAACCCTTCTACAAGCGACGTTGATCTTACAGGATATTATTTGAGTGATAAACTCGATGATCCATTGAAATGGCAAATACCAGGTGGCGTTGTTCCTGCAGGTGGATACTTTATCATTTTTGCCAGCAAAAGAGATGAGTTTTTCGGAGGTTTCTTGCATTCGAATTTTAAAATAACACAAACCCAAGGAGAAGATATTATTCTTAGTGGTATTGATGAAGCATTGATCGATTGGTATCATATTGATATTCCGAACAAATTAGATCATTCGCGAGGAAGAATAAGTGATGGAGCAATTGAATGGGGCGTTTTTACTACACCTACTCCGGGAGCATCAAATACGGGTGGCTTTTCTTCTTATGCAGCATTGCCCATTTTATCTTCAGAAGCCGGCTTTTACAGCGGTGCTGTTGCAATAAGCGTTAATGCAAATGGACCTGGGCTAACGAGTTACTATACGATCAACGGACAGGTGCCTACAAATGCATCTACAGAATATACAGGGCCAATAAATATTAATACTACAACAGTTCTAAAGGTTATTTCTTACAGTGATGACCCAGGGATATTGCCTAGTTTTTACGAAACGAACACTTATTTTATAGATGCTTCGCACACAACCTATGTGATGTCTATTTCCGGAAATCAGGTTCAAACACTATTGAACGGAACACAAATTCAACCGATTGGAACTTTTGAACTTTTCTCTGCAACAGGAGCGCTTTTAGATGAAGCGGTTGGGGATTATAATAAACATGGAAATGATTCTTGGGCTTATGCTCAACGTGGATTAGATTATATAGTGAGAGACCAATATGGGTATAACAATGAAATTCATCATGAGATCTTCAGAACAAAAGACAAACCGGGTTACCAACGGCTGATCTTAAAAGCAGCCGCTAATGATAATTATCCGTTCTCCTACGGTGGGACGGGTGCTCATATTCGGGATGCTTACGTACAGTCTTTATCGCAGGTAGCAGATCTTAGAATGGATGAACGATCTCATGAATCAGCGGTGATGTATGTAAATGGTGAGTACTGGGGTATGTATGAAATGAGAGAAAAAGTTGATGACCTTGACTTTACACGATATTATTATGATCAAGGTAAAGGTCAGCTGGATTTTTTAAAGACCTGGGGCGGAACCTGGGCAGAATTTGGGACTGCAGTTGAGTGGGATGCACTTGTGACCTACATTACAGGAAATGACATGACGGTTCCTGCGAACTATAACTATGTAGATTCACTTTATAATACAGGTAGCTTGATCGATTATTTTATCTTGAATTCTTATGTGGTTGCTGCCGACTGGCTCAACTGGAATACGGGATGGTGGCACGGTAAAAATCCGGATGGTGACAAGAAAAAGTGGCGCTATATCTTATGGGATATGGATAATACTTTCGGTCATGGAACAAATTATACCGGTATCCCTGATCAAGGGTCTGGAGCAGATCC
>JAUVAY010000147.1 GCA_030591505.1 Flavobacteriales bacterium
GGGTTGGATATGGATTGTTATTATCTACAATAATACCACCCCTTCGGGGTTGGATATGGATTGTTATTATCGCTACAATAATACCACCCCTTCGGGGTTGGATATGGATTGTTATTATCTACAATAATATCAACCTTTCAGGGTTGGATATGGATTGTTATTATCGCTACAATAATACCACCCCTTCGGGGTTGGATATGGATTGTTATTATCTACAATAATACCACCCCTTCGGGGTTGGATATGGATTGTTATTATCGCTACAATAATATCACCCTTTCAGGGTTGGATATAGATTGTTATTATTGCTACAATAATATAGAAGAAGAGATCTAATGAAAATTTATTATTGCATAAAAAAATCCTTCTCGAAAAATCGAGAAGGATTTTGAATTTTATTAATAAAACGGATGTACTATTTTACAACCAATTTCTTAGTAACAACATTGTTAAATTCATCAGCGATTTGTACAAAATACACACCTGATATCATGTTATTATCTTCAATTCTTAAACGATCAGTGTTCACTACATCAGAATAAATCAGTTTACCACTGATATCCATAATGCGAACATTGTACTGTCCATATTGATCAAACTCAATATTAATCACATCGCTTGCAGGGTTAGGATAAATCTCAACTCTGTTTAAGCTTTCCATTTCGGCAATACCTACTGCACAATCATCACAAGTATTGAATGTAAAACAAACCGTCATTGCATCATTAGTGTTTCTTACAATTACTCTATTGTCAGGGAAAGAACCATTGTCTTCTCCACAACCACCTTCTTGAGCAAATTCAGCATTCTCTTCTACCCACACATCACCATTAGGAGTTGTTCCATAAGCAAATTTATATCTTCCATCTTGTGGACAAAAATCAGCAACTGTAGCACTCCATGTTCCATCACCATTATCTGTCATCTGAATTGCACCATCTTGCCATGCTGGAGCAGTAAAATCACCCATTAACCATGCAGATTCACCATCTTCTAATGTTGAATCATTCAAATTAACAGTAAAAGTTACATCAGCTGGAGAAAAAGCAGCAGCAGAACAAGGATCAGAAGAATTCCAACAATCTACTTCTAGATCTTGATTTTCTCCTTCAACAACAGTTAAGGGACGGTTTCCGATACCTTCCCAGCCACCTGCACCTACTCGGAATTTATATTCCCAATCTCCAGGTTGTACATCAATTGTTAATTCCCAAACACCATCTGCATCGTCATCATTCATCGCTGCTCCATCACCCCAATTAGTAACAGTACCCATTAAATTAACAGTGTCAGAAGAAAGGTCAAAACATGCTAATGACATATCTACTTTAAATGTAATGCTAGAAGGCGATGAACATGGTCCACAAGCATTAAAACAAACAACATCAGTAATCGTATCATTACCAGCTATAGTAACTGTACGATTTCCATCAGTTGAACAGTCAGCTGGAATTGATTGTTCGTCAGAACCCCAGTCATTACCTGTAAGGAATTTGTAAGAATAATCTCCATCAATAACATGATAAGAAACAGCATATACGTTGTTTCCAATATTATATAAGGCAGTAGCACTTGGAGCCCAAGCCGGGTCAAAAATACTACCTGCAACATGTGCACCTTCTGCATCTGGACCATCAGGTAAATCAACTTGCAATTTAATGGCAGTCATACCTGTTGGAGCACTTCCTCCAAATACAATAGCACCTGTAGTAGAATCAGAAACTGCTGTTAGTTGAAAGTATCGGTTACCGTTACCAAAACCAACTTGACTTACTTCAGGAATACCTTCAGCATCAGGCCAATCATTTCCATTAATAAATTTATACTCGTAACCACCTGCAGGTATATTCACTGTTAAAGTGTAAATACCGTCCGTATCTCCATCTAATAATTCACTGGTTGCCGGATCCCAATCTCCTGCCTGACCAGAAGCCGCTTGGAAATTTCCAGCAACATGTACTCCATTAGCAGAAACAGTCTCACCGTTCATGTCTACCTCAAAGGTATAATCGATTTGCCCAAATGCTATTGTTGCAAGCATTACCAAAGGCAGTAATAAGTAAATTTTTTTCATCATTTGTTTTTTTAGTAATTGTACTTTATACACTTTGTCAAATATAAGAACTTTTATTTAGTAGAAAAATTAATTATTCTCAATAATCTCAACAATAATAAAGTAATTGTTATTTGTACACTTTTAGTAAGTTTGTAGCATATATAGAATTTTTGACAATGAAAAACCTAATTATTCTCCTATTATCTGCCCTATTTTACAGCCATCCAAGCGGATTAAAAGGCCAAGATCAACTTCAAAAAGTTGAGCCTCCATATTGGTGGACAGGCATGAATAATGATACGCTCCATCTCCTTTTTTATGGAAATGACATAAAAATCGATGCTATAAGTTGTGATAAAAAAGACATAATAATCAATAACTTCAAAATATCTAACAATGGTGATTATTTGTTTGTAGATCTTATTTTAAAAGACTCTTCCCCTGGCGAAATAACATTAAACTTTAATAGCAAAAAGAAAAAACAGAAATGGAACTATTTACTGAAGGAAAGAATTAAAGACAGTCCGTACCCTCAAGGACTTGATCAATCTGATTTTATTTATTTACTCATGCCCGATCGATTTGCTAATGGCGATACAGAGAATGATTTTTTCACCACCATGAAGCAGCCCACAATTAACAGAGATTCGTTATATGAACGCCATGGTGGTGACTTAAAAGGAATCTTAGATCATTTTGACTACATCAAGGAGTTGGGTGTAACTGCATTATGGCTAAACCCTGTAGAGACAAATGACCAAGAACTTGAATCCTACCATGGATATGCTGTTACTGATCATTATAAAGTTGATCCACGATTAGGAAGTAATGACAGCTACAAGGAATTGGTTGATCTTGCCCATGATAATAACATTAAAATGATCAGGGATGTTGTATTCAATCATTTTGGAAATAATCATCCTTTAACAATTAATCCTCCCGATTCTTCCTGGATAAATTATTGGGATGAATACACAAAAACAAGTTACAGAGCGAGTGTTAGACTAGATCCTCATGCTTCACAAAAAGATCTAGAAAGATTTGATAAAGGGTGGTTTGATCATCATATGCCAGATATGAATTATAAAAATAAGGACCTGGCGAATTATATGATACAAAACTCTATCTGGTGGGTTGAAGCATTTAATCTAGATGCTTATAGAATTGACACCTATATTTATCCTGATCAGAATTTCATGAAGTTATGGGGAAAAGCGATAAAAGAGGAGTATCCAACTCTCTTTTTATTCGCTGAAACATGGGTGCATGAAACATCCATTCAATCTTGGTTTGTTGGTGGAAATAAATTCGATCAGGGTGATACTTACCTTGATGGCGTAACAGATTTTCAATTATACTATGCAATAAACAACGCACTCAGTCAATCTCAAAGCTGGACACAAGGTTCTTCTCAGATCTATTATAAACTCGTTGACGATATGGCATACGTCGCACCGGAAAACAATGTTTTATTTCTTGATAATCATGATCTGGACAGGTTTTACGGAGTCGTAGATCAGAATTTCGACAAGTATAAGATAGGAATAACACTTTTGTTTACCTTAAGGGGAATCCCTTCTATGTTTTATGGGACGGAGATCCTTATGCCTTATAAAGGAGAGCATGGCTTACTAAGGGCTGACTTCCCTGGTGGTTGGAAAAGTGATACGCTAAGTAAATTTACTGCAGATCATAGGACTGTACTAGAAAATGAAGCCTACGATTTTGTGCAACACCTTGCAACATGGAGGAAAGAAAGTGAGGCTATTAAAAACGGTAAACTCATCCAATTCATCCCTGAAAATGGATTCTATGTTTTTGCACGTGTATCGGAAAACGAAGTGGTATTGGTTATATACAATCAAAATGAATACTCAATAGAAATAGAACTTTCTGAATATGATGAAGTCCTTGAGGGAACAAGGATATATCATTCTATCATAGAAGATAAATCATATTCAGAATTAGAAAAAGTTTCGATCTTGCCTAAGTCAATTAAGGTATTATCGTTCAACTTAAAAAGATGAATAAAAATCATCTTCTCGTTCTATTGGTATTGATAGGCTTCAATAGTAACGATATTCAGGCTCGATAACATTCGGAACATGGCCTATCACATTTAAAGCATAAAAATGATATTTCGGGCTTTATTGGAGTCCGGATTTTTTCTACCCACTTTCGGAATTGAATATGTACGAAAGATAAAGACGTGTTAGTCCTGTAGAAATGGATTATTAAGCCTTTCAAACCCAATTGTAGTTGAAGGCCCATGACCGGAATGAACAGTGATATCTCCGTTTAGAGGTAATAACTTCTCTTTGATCCCACTGATTAGTAAATTATGATCTCCGCCCGGAAGGTCTGTTCTTCCAATACTTCCATAAAACAAGACATCGCCAACCCACATCTCTGCCTGTTCTTCTTTATAAAACACCAAATGACCAGGAACATGACCGGGAACAAAAAGCACGTCCATTCCAAACTCAATCTTATCGCCTTCCTTAATCACTTCAATTTCAAAATCTCCTAAGGAAAAATCAAAGCCATAAGAACCCGCATAATCGGGTACACTTTTTAAAACAGCTATACTATCTTGATGCATTGCTACTTTGAGATGATATTTTTCAGCTAAATAATTAAGTCCAAAAACATGGTCAATATGTGCATGTGTGAGCAGTATCCTCTTTAACTTGAGATTATTATCAATAATAAATTGACTGATCTCTGCTTCTTCCTTCTCGTTCTGCATTCCAGGGTCAATAACCACTGCATCACCTGCTGAATTGTACAATAGATAAGTATTCTCCTGAAAAGGACTGAAAACAAATGTTTTACTATAAATAAGACTGTCATTCACCATACAAAAAGGGATATAGCATACTAATTCACAAAATATTTGGCGAAATTTAAAACTATTAATCCTTAAAATCGTTAAGTTTGAATAAATAAGGATCCCTAGCCTTTGATAAAGTCTATTAGTAATATAGTTATTACTCTTGTGGTCATAATATCTATGACACTAAGTACTAATGGACAATTTTACCAAGGAATAGATATGCCATTTGGTAAGAACAGGGTTCAATACAAAGAATTTCTTTGGTCTTATTATCGCTTCGACCGCTATGACATTTACTTTTATGAAGGGGGGAGAAACAATGCGATATACCTTTCCCAAGTAGTAAAAGAGCATTACGATAAGCTTGAAGGTTCATTTGATTTTTATATCAATGATCGCTTAGAGTTTATTATTTATAATACGCATGCTGATTTTAAGCAAAGTAATATTGGAATATCTTCTGATGAATCAACAAATATTGGAGGAAATACAAGAATTGTAGGATCAAAAGTATTCATGTATTTCGACGGTAATCACCATAATTTTGAAAAACAAATTCGATCAGGAATAGCGCAGATCATCATTAATCAAATGATGTATGGTGGAAATTGGAAGGAAGTATTAAAGAACTCAACCTTATTAACTGTTCCTGATTGGTATTTAAATGGAATGATCTCCTATATGGCTGACCCGGATGATCAATATGTTTATAATAGATCAAAAGACGCCATTTTAGCTGATAAATATCTAAAATTTAATCGCTTAACAGGTGAAGAAGCTAAAATAGCTGGTCATTCATTGTGGAAATTTATAGCCGATGTTTATGGTGAAAATATCATCCCTAACATCCTTTATATGACACGAACCAGCCGAAATGTTGAAACGGGTTTCTTATATGTTTTAGGGATGTCATTTAAAGATGTTATCCAACAGTATTCTGACTATTACAGAGGAATCTTTAATAATGACACAAGCAAACGTCTGGCTCCATTTGCAGAAAAACAAGACATAAAGATCAAGAAAAAGAGGGTCTACCAGCATTTCAAATTATCTCCGGATGGAATTCATGCAGCATATGTAACCAATGAACTTGGTCAATACCGTGTTTATATTCACGATCGTATGAGTGGAAAGAGAAAACAGATCTTTAAAGCCGAACATAAGCTTGAGAGAGTGCCTGATCAATCTTATCCTGCACTTGCTTGGCATCCCACAGGCGACTTTTTAAGTTTCGTAATTGAAAAAAAAGACAAAAGGTGGTTGATGATGTATGATCTTGAAAATAAAAAAATTACCAAAAAACCCATCTTTCTACTTGAAAAAGTATTGGACTTAGATTATTCACCTAATGGTCAGAAAATTGTCTTCTCTGGCGTTAAAGATGGTCAAAGTGATATCTATGTATATTATGTAATTGGGAATAGGCAAGAGCAATTAACAAATGACTATTACGATGATTTAAACCCGCGCTTTGCGGATGGAGATAAAAAAATCGTTTTTTCATCCAATAGAAGAAGTGACACCCTGCGAACCAGGGAAAAGATCAAAGCCTTAAGCCAAAACAAAGATATTTTCACTTATGATCTATTAAGACATAGTAAAACGCTTGAACGAATAACAAACACACCATATATTGATGAAAATTCACCTCATGGGTATGAGAATGGAGAATATACCTATTTAAGTAATGAGAATGGAATAATTAATCGTTTTTGGGGGCTTTATGACAGCACGATTTCACATATTGACACGACGGTACATTATCGCTATTTCACTAATACTTATGCTTTAAGCAATGTTAGTCGCGATATTGAGTACTATGATTATGAAC
>JAUVAY010000188.1 GCA_030591505.1 Flavobacteriales bacterium
CTCCAGTGGTGGATAATTCACCCAACTCTATTTCCTCTACAATTTGCAGTTTAAAGGACATAGAGTAATCCTTTTGACTGCGCTTTTGATAAACGAATTTCTTTTCTTCTGACATAACGTTGTTTTTAGTGTAACGCTATTTCAGGACTAGACAAAATCAACATAAAAAAAGCCCCGCTTTAAAAAACGGGGCTTTTTTATATATAACAAAGTATTAGAATTTTCCTTTTACAATATTGGGATTTACTAATTCAAACCCTTCCATTCCCCAAGAAGTTACACCCCCAATAAGACTATAAACTTCGCTAAACCCATTAGATAATAAGGTTTTAGCAGCGATAACGCTCAAACTTCCGGATTCATCATAAATATATACCGGCTTATTTTTTTCAAAAGAATTGATCGTTTCATTAAAGTTATCATTGTATAAACCAACTACGATCGCATCATCAATAATTCCTGAACTTACATCATCAACTTCTCTAACATCTAACACTGTACCAGGCTTTGAAACCATTAATTTCTTAAACTCAACAGCACTAAGATTTTTAAATGTTCCAATTTTTCTACTTACCGGTCTTTTAATAACTTCTGTGCTTTCATTAGCAGACTCTCCACTATCGCATGAACTAACTCCAACTGCAAGTATTAAAGATAAAATTCCTATAAATAAATTTTTCATGATAATCTAACTGTTATTTGATAATTAAGTCATGACTATAAAAAAGGTCCTACGTTTTTTAATCACCTATTGGCAATAATAAGCGATTTATTCGACTTTTAGGAAACTATTTAATAAAAAGAAAGCAAAACCTAAGCACTAAATTGGAAGCTTAAAATTAACTAATTGAACCATTCTGATTGCTTTTAAACTGATATAGAGTCATATTCTCTTCTATTTATATCAGTTTCATGCTGTCTTTTACACATAAATCATTTACCAAAAAAATAACGAATTGATGAAAATGTGTAATAAATTTAACTTTTGCTAGGGTGATAAAATCCGAATTTAATTTTCATTTAATAAATCAAAAGGGTTAAAACAATCTTATTTCAAATCAAATAAGTCGTTAACGCCAATATATCGAGCTTTAGTAAACCCTTCTGCATATTCCGCTTGGATTGGTCGTCCAATATTTCTTGCACGAGCACCTAAAAAATCAAGAAATGATTTTGAACTGATCGGGGTTTCTTTCTCATTGCTTTCCGGATTATAAAACTGAGAAGAAAAAGCCATGACAGCCTTTATTTTTAAATCCCAGTACTCACTTACATCAATTACAAAATCAGGTTCAATATGGTAATCTTGAATATAATGGTAAAGTGCTTTCGGCCTCCAAGCTTCCTGAATTATACCATTTAATTCGGTTTCCACTTTAACTAAGCCACTATAAAAAAAAGCATCTGCCACAAGTTTTGCTCCTCTTCCATGATCAGGATGGCGATCATCAATTGCATTAGCCAATACAATTTCTGGTCTGTATTTTCTGATCATTCTAATCACCTTAATCCTCGATTCCTGATCATTTTGAAACCATCCATCTTCCATTCCCAAATTATCCCGACTGCTAAGTCCTTGGATTTTAGCCGCTCTCTCGCTTTCTTCGTATCGCTCTGAAACACTTCCCCTAGATCCTAACTGCCCTTCTGTTAAATCAACAACACCTACTTTTTTACCATTCTTAATGTGCTTGATCAATGTTCCTCCACAACCTAACTCTGTATCGTCGGGGTGAGCTCCAAATGCCAGAATGTCTAATTTCATGCTCATACTAATTACTCTTTACCCTAAATTCTTATTTATAACTCGAGCTTTAAGGTTTTTTGTTTTAAATCTAGCCACAATTATAAGCAGAAGCATTGTTACTAATGTGTAATATACGAATGAAGGAATCGGCACAGGATCTCCAGCAGCGTAAGAATGTAATCCACTTAAATAATAATTAACACCGAAGTAGGTCATCAAAACAGATAAGTACCCCGTCATGGTAGCAACATTATAAGCATATTGACTATTTAATTTAGGAATAAAACGCATATGAGCAATAAATGCATAGATCAAAACCGTAACAAGAGCCCAGGTTTCTTTTGCATCCCAACCCCAATAACGACCCCATGATTCATTTGCCCAAACGCCACCGAGAAAAGTTCCAATTGTCAATAAAAACAATCCAATTTCCACTGTCATTTCATTAATGGTCGTTAATTCTTTTATTGTGTTTTTAATTCTCTTTTCATTTCCTGCACCTTTAAATATCATCAAAATCAGATTTAAAAACCCAAGTATAGCACTCAGTCCTAAAAACCCATAACTCGATGTAATAACCGCAACATGAATCATTAACCAATAGGAGTCTAATACAGGAACTAAATTAGTGATCTCAGGGTCCATCCAATTCAGATGAGCTACCATTAAGATCAAGGAAGCTAATATTCCAGTTACCGCAATAGCAATGCTTGATTTCCGTGAAAACATCAAGCCAGCTAATATGGTTGACCATGCAATAAATATCATCGATTCGTAAGCATTAGACCAGGGTGCATGCCCCGAAATATACCATCTCACAATCAAGCCTACCGTATGGAAAACAAAACCAACTACGAGTAATCCCTGAAACCCTTTAATCAACCAACCTCTTTCTTGTCTATCCCTAAATACATTTACGAATAACATGATCAAAAGTAAAAAACTGACCAGACCATAAAATTGAAATAGCTTTTTAAATATTTGTAAACGGTTATAAACTATCTCCCATTTCACCTTACTTTCGGAAGGCATCACACTTTTCCCAAATTTATTTTGGTATTTCTTTATATAGGATAGTGATTCATCAGCTTTTGACCAATCACCAGATTTAGTAGCTGCCATAACATCACCGATATAAATATCGATAATGCTTTTCACAAATAATGCGTCATCACCTTCAAATGGGAATGGATCTGCAAGATGTGAATACCACTTATTATTAATGTCACCAGAATCAGGAAATATTCTTAACATACTTCCTGTATATACTAAGTAGGCAATATTCACTCGCTCATCAACAGCAATTACATCTTTATCAAATTTCGAGCGATCAACTTGCTTTTTTCGGTTAATCTCTTCAATTGTTTCACCCAAAACATACTTAAAATCACCATCGAACATTCCTAAAAATGAAATATACTTCCCGTCAATATTTAATTCCCTTTTAAGTCCTTCATGAGAAACTTTTATCATCGGGATGTTTTGCCAGTATTCAGGATATACCATCATACTCAAATAAAGTTGCGTCGGATCAAGTTCCATGAAGGCCTCTTTTCGAATAAGCTTTCGAAGAATCTCTGAAGCCATCGTGTTAACAGGTTTCACTCTTCCACCATGATCTTGAACCAAAAGGTTTCCAAAAACTTCAGCATGTTCTTTATTTATTTGAACAGCGTACTCAGAAACATCTTCATGGTCGTGCCCTTCGTGTTGCCCATGACTAAGTGTTGAAATTGAAAGGCCTAAGATTACCAAACTAGCAGTCGACACCTTTTTTAATATCCCTTTTAACTTATCATATCGGGTCCCTTTTACGAAAAGAGAAAATAGCATTCCTATTGTCATAAGTAAGTAGCCCAAATAGGTAATAAAAGTTCCTAAATTATCATGGTTCACAGAAAGTATAGTACCTAATTCATCTTTATCATAAGAAGATTGAAAAAACCTGAACCCTTTATAATCCAGTACATGATTCATATAAATTCTATGTTGTTCTTCTAGGTTTTCACTTTCATCTGTAAGGATTACTTCACTTGCATAGGAAGCAGGACTCATTGATCCAGGATATCGCTCCAATTCAAAATCGAGTAAAGCAATAGAAAATGGTAGCTGTAAATACTTAGATCCATAAGCTAAATGAAAATTCAAGCCATTGAAGGTAAAAGACTCAGGTGTACTAACATAGCCCTTCCCTCCTCTTAAATAAAGTTCTTTTTCAAGATCATCTACACGGACACTTAATTTGAGTACATCATTATATGTTTCCGTTTTTCCAGAACGAATTTTAACTTTTGCACTTGGATAATATTCCTTCAATACCAACTTAACACCTCCAATAGTATATAAATGCCGCGTTTTAAGCTCGTGAATCGTATCTGCTCCAAGTACGCCTGTTGACCTATCGTCCATACTCATATAGGAAACAGGAAAAGGTGTTTGAAAAATGAGTTTATTA
>JAUVAY010000193.1 GCA_030591505.1 Flavobacteriales bacterium
ATAAAACTTCCACCATCATCACTTAAGGTAACTACATTTCCAAGTTTGTTGATCGACTGATATTCATTGGTCGAATCGGCATCGGCATCAGCTCCATAAGCTGCACTATCCGCCTTGCTAGCATATAATGCATAGGGAACAGAAACAAATTGAAGCGTTCCAAGATCGACCCACCCGTTACCGGCATTGATCTGAATATTTAAGTATGTACTCGCGCTCCAGTCTATTGAATTATAGTCTCCATTTATCGGTATTCCGTTTCCAATTTTTAAAACAAAAAGCCCAAAGGGGTCAGTTGTTACATCAGAATGCTGTTCAATATAAACCGGATTAGATTGAGGAGCGCCTTCAATAATACTGAATTCAACTTCAAGATTCACTCCATTTAACTCATCACCATTAGCGTCGCGCGCTACCGCTTGATAATTAATAAATTGTGCTTCGTTCTGTGAATAAGATCGCGTAGCCTGAAAGAGAAATAATAAAACAAATACACTTGGTAAAAGAAGAAATCTCAATGGATTTTTCATGATATAATTCGCCTAAAATTAACAAGGCAATATACACTTAATGCCTAAATTTAGCGCTCCACAATAAAAATGAACTTTTAACAGAGGCTTGTTTGTTAGCGAAAATGCTTTTTAGCAAATCGCTGTATATTGCTTTCGTCGGGAAGGGCAGTACCATGAACTAAATACTGAACCATCTTTTTAGCCATCCATGGAGCGATCAATACTCCCTTGGTGCCGAGTCCGTTAAATACAAAAACATTGGGATGATCAGGGTGAACACCGGTAAGTGGTCTACGATCAGCAACTGTTGGTCTGATTCCAGCCTTTTGAATTAAAACTTTCCAGTCTCTAAATTCAAAATTCTTTTCTAAGTGATCGAGTAGTTGCTCTTTCCCTTCTTCAGTAATTGAATGATCCAGGTTTTTCCAATCAAAAGTTGCCCCAACTCCTAATCTGCCATCTTTAAGGTCTATCAAATGTTTCCCGTTATTAATTATGCAATCAAACTTCCATCCCGGGTTTTTTAATATCAGGATCTCTCCTTTTGTTAGGCTCATCGGAAGCCAAGAGAAAAAGGGGTTATTGATCACTTCATAGCCTTCACAAAAGACAATATTGCGTGCTTTTATCTCCTTGTATTCGACATGTTCATCATTTACCGTTAATGAATCAAAATCAAATTTTTCATTAATTAAGGTCGCGCTTTTATTAAGGTGCGCCTTTATGGCTTTCATAAAAACACCTAGCTGTACATGTCCTCCTTTTTTTACTGTACCAGCACCAAAAGGCATTTTAAGTGGAAGCGTTTCTAACTCATTCGGGCTATTATCACTTAAAAAACTGGTTAATTCCGGGCTATCAGATTTTGATAACCATGTATTTTGAAAATGAACATCACTGAAAATACGAACGATCTTTTTTGCTTCGTAAAATTCAATTTTCCATTGGTCTTGAAGTTTTTGATAAAAGGCGTCTGCTTCATCCGTCATCTCATCAGCCATCCACCCTTTTATAATCCTTTTAAATGAAATAGCATTCCAAACTCCTCCTGCCACTTTCCATGCAGCTTCTGGAGCGTCTTCATCTACGATAACAATTGATTTTCCTTCTTCATTTAGTCGATAAGAAAGAATAGCCCCAGCGAGGCCGTTTCCAACAATTATATAATCATGCATTTTCTCTCTCTGCTGTAATTCTGGCAATATTTACGATCACCTTAACTGCTTTTTCCATCGATTGAATAGGAACATACTCATAACGACCATGAAAATTGAGTCCCCCGGCAAAGATATTTGGACATGGAAGCCCCATATAAGATAATCTGGCCCCATCTGTACCTCCACGTATCGCTTTAATATCAGCTTTTATACCTATTTCCTTCATCGCTTGCTCTGCAATATCAACAATATGCATTTGTGGCTCTACCATTTCCTTCATATTGTAATACTGATCTTTCATCTCAAGATCGAAAGTTCCCTCACCATACTTTTCATTGATGGCATTTATCTTTTCCTCAAAAACGAGTTTTCTCTTCTTGAATTTATCCATATCATGATCACGGATAATATACATCATCGACACTTCGTCTACTCCACCATTGATAGAAATTTGATGATAAAATCCCTCATATCCTTCGGTACTTTCAGGTACTTCATCCTGAGGTAATGAAAGAATAAAATCAGATGCAAAGGTCATAGCGTTTCGCATAATTCCTTTTGCATAACCAGGATGAACGATTTTTCCATGAACAATTACTTTAGCATAAGCTGCATTAAAGTTTTCGTATTCTAATTCTCCAACATCAGATCCATCCATTGTATAAGCCCATTTAGCACCAAATTTTTCTACATCAAATAGATCGGCTCCCTTTCCAACTTCTTCGTCAGGTGTAAAACAAATTCTAATTTTTCCGTGCTCAATTTCAGGGTGCGCTAGCAAGTATTCCATCGCAGTTACTATTTCTGCAATCCCCGCTTTATCATCAGCACCTAGTAAGGTAGTTCCATCCGTTGTGATCAGGTCTTCACCAATATGTCTTTTTAATGATGAAAATTCATTGGGCGATAAAACGATATTTAAGTCTTTGTTAAGCACAATATCTCCTCCATCATAATTTCGATGAATTTGAGGATTTACATTTTCTCCGGTAAAATCAGGACTGGTATCATGATGAGCCACAAACCCGATAACCGGCACGTCCTTAGCAGTATTTGCAGGTAATGTTGCCATAACATAGGCATGCTTATCTACATCTACTTCATCTAAGCCAATGTTCTTAAGTTCTTCTGCAATATATTTAGCAATGATATGCTGCCGCGCAGTGCTGGGAATCTCTTCAATTTCAATTTCAGAAGTTGAATAAAAACTTACATATTTTAAAAAGCGATCAACTAGTTTGCTCATTTTTTTATTTTTCCGCTAAAATAAGAGAAATAAGTGGCCGAATGAATGCTATTCATCAGTTAAAATACGCATATATAATCAGTGGATTTACTGTATGATTAATCAAGCTTTAATTTATAAGTTAGCCTTATAATAAACTTACTTTTATTCTTATGCTCAACCAACTCGACTTAAACCAACTCTTGTTTTTAGATATTGAAACAGTTCCTGAGGTGTACAATTACAGTGAATTAAAGGATGATATAAAGCACCTCTGGGAGCTTAAGATGAAGTGGCAAATGGAACGGGACAATTTGACTGCAGAAGAATTGTTTGAAAAAGCAGGCATCTATGCGGAATTTGGAAAGATCATATGCATTTCTGTTGGGTTTTTAATTAATGCAGGAACCCCTTCCGTTAGTTATCGAACGACTTCTTTTGCAGGGGATGATGAGAAAAAACTACTTCAGGAATTCGCCAATTTATTAAACACCCACTATAATCGTCAGGATCGCTATTTATGTGCTCATAATGGTAAAGAATTCGATTTCCCTTACATTGCTAGAAGAATGTTGATCAATGGAGTTAAACTTCCTTTAATGCTCGACATTGCAGGGAAAAAGCCTTGGGAAATCAAGCACATCGACACGATGGAATTGTGGAAATTTGGAGATTACAAGCATTATACTTCACTTAATTTACTTGCTCATCTATTTGGCATTCCAACCCCAAAAGATGATATAAGTGGCGCTGATGTAGCGCGTGTTTATTATGACGAAGGGGATATAGATCGCATTGTGACCTATTGTGAAAAAGATACACTTACTGTTTGTCAGTTACTTTTAAAATACAAAGGTTTAAAAATGATTGAGGATGATCAGATGATAAGGATTTAAACATTTAGTAAATAAATGTGCTGTTATTATTAACCACAATGACCTTTAGATTAGTCTTAGAATACACAAAGGAAAACAGGTTAATAATGATCAAGACTATCTTTCCATTTATTATTTCCTAGCGAACTCTGTGTAATTTCTTAGTGTATTCTAAGACTATTCCAAATATTATTGAGCTAAAACTATATATGGAGTTTGCCTTTTAATAGTAGCAAAAGCTCTATACACGATTTTGCATGCAATGG
>JAUVAY010000132.1 GCA_030591505.1 Flavobacteriales bacterium
AATGGGAAGAATGGAAGGAATTTAAAAATTTATCTTTTTTCTAAACTTTCGCTTTAGAATCGAGTTGAGAACAATTGCCAAAAGAATCATTCCAGCTCCTAAATAGAAATTTGCATGCATGGTTTCTGAATCTTTAAAAATTACTAAGGCCAATAATATTCCATAGATAGGTTCTAGGTTAATCGCTATTGAAACGGTAAAAGGAGATAGTACTTTTAAAACTTTAACGGTTACAACATAGGCAAATGATGTACACACTAAGCCCAATATTAGTAACCAAAAAATATCCATAAGTGGAACAGTAAAAAACGCTACTGTGAACTGACCACTAAATAGAAAAACAAGCGTGAAGACGAGAACCCCTCCAAGCATTTCATAAAATGAGATCAAGGTAGCATCCTTTTTCATGACTAATCGAGTATTGAATAAAGAAAACAAGGCTGCTAATAATGCGCTTAAGAGTCCGAGTATAATTCCGCCTGAAAACTCATTCTCCACATTAAAGATCATGGCAATTCCAATAATCGTCAATAAGCCTAAAATCACCTCATATCCAACGATCTTTTGCTTTATAAAAAGCGGCTGAAGTATGGCAACAAACAAAGAGGTTACCGACAAACTTACCAAAGTGATGGATACATTACTTATCTTGATCGCTTCGAAAAAAGTGAACCAATGGGCAGCAATAATAACCCCTACTCCAAGGTATTGTAACAATTGTTTTTTGCTTATTGAAGCTGATTTTTTCTTCAACTTCATATAGGCAGCAATGCCAAAAAAAGCAATTAACATTCTATACCAAACAATATGGTCGGCTGGAATTGAGATCAATTTCCCAAGTATCGCAGTAAAACTAAAAATGAGTATTACAAAATGCAGTAATAAGAGATTATTCCTATGTGAATGCTCAAGATTTGTCATCCTTAAGATCTAAATGAGCAACTCCTCCTGAAACGATAAATTTCATAACATCAGTAGCATTTTGATCGATCACTTTTACATTTTTTCGATCAACAACATAGAGATTTCCTGAAAACGCGTAAGAATGAGGAAAGTACACAGCTACCTTTTCAGCTCCATCTACTCCAATAGCAGAAAGGTCTTCCTCAGTAATGAATCCCAATTTTTGGAGATTTGAATCTTCGCTAACTTTAACCAATACTGGAATTCTAAACGAGTTTTTCTTTTCTACAAAAGTCCCTACAAGGTCTTTAACCGTAGAATAAATTGTTTTTAAGAGGGGTGTGTTTTCAATAAAATGGATGACTCTTTTTGAAATAGGCTGAACAATTACTGAAGAACCAAGAAGTCCCATAAGAGTGATAAAAATAAGTAGGAAGATGATTCCTAGTCCTGGGATATCATAGGGCAAAGTCACCAAGCTATCAAAAAACATAAATAATTGATAGATTACATAAATAGTAATAGCCAAAGGAACTGTATATAAAAGTCCTTTTAAAAAATAGCCCGCTATTATTGAAAGTATATTTTTCATTTTCTTAAAATCGTGGGAAAGGTAGTAAAACCCTAATTAATCATTTAACATTTTCAATTCCTCTTTTAACTTTTTAGTCAGCCCCTTAATCACCAAATCATAGGAATCCTTCAATAACATATACATCAACGCATCATCAACAGAACCATCCGTATCGATGGTATTCCAATGTTTCTTACTCATATGATAGCCTGGATTGATTCCGCTATAATTCTCTCTTAATTCAACAGAATATTCAGGATCCGCCTTTGCATTAAAGCTTTCAAATTTATCTACATCCGTCAATACAAACATTTTACCCATAATTTTAAAAACTAAAGTAGAAGCGTTAAATGGAAACTCCTCTGTCACACCGGGAAGTGCTAAACAATAGTCTCTATATTCTTCAATATTCATAAAAAAAAGAATTTCTTGAAGTTACAATAGGCGATACAATACCGGACGACTTGGGCTCGCATCATTATCGAAGGGAGCAAACTGAAGTTCCAAAAGATAATTTCCATCTTTTATTTCGTCAGGAACAAAGATCATTTCAGTAATACTAGCATCCATCCTTTCATTCTGAGGAACTTGCCAATAAGCATGATGGCTAAGCAATTTACCTCCATCCATTTCTCTATCAACCGAAGGAAGATCGATCAAAAGGTTTTTTACACCTTTTTCTGCCAACCATTTAGCAGCTTTCACATCCAATTGAGGCCAGTTTGTCTCGCTCCAGTTTTTATGTGTCTTGTCATTTTCATTGGGTAAAGTGCGAATTACGATCGACTCGTTCACCTCATCACCCAGCGCATTTTTTATAGTTTCGATCGACAATATCAGATCCTCTTCTGATGAAAAATTAGCATCATTACATCCTTTTACCGGAGTAATACTTATCAAAGTCGCTAATGAGAAAAAGGTTTTAATAGCCTTATTTACCGAATGTATTTTTGGGGTAATATGCCCTAAACACTCAGTATGTGTTCCATTTCCATGAGGATTAAAAGATATGTTTCTGAAATTTACACTCCCACCTTCCTCAACACTTCCTGTAAAGGTATCCGTCCTGACAGCTTCTATAGAAATACCATCAACATACCAAGCACTTGGATTATTCTCACCGGCTTTTAATGGAATGGATATATCCAAAGGGTCGTTTAAGTCGACCTTATAATCTCTTTCTTCTATGCTGATCTTAGCGATCATGAATGATAGCCAAATTTCTCTCTTACTCTACTTAAGGTATTCTGGGCAACTAACTTTGCTTTATTAGCACCTTCCAGCAATACATCGTCCATTACATTCACATCAGCCATCAAGCGAACATGCTCTGCTCGTTCTTTTGAGAATCGATCCATGATCACTTCAAACAAAGCTTGTTTTGCATGACCGTATCCATAATTTCCAGCAAGATAACTGGCTTTCATTTGGGCTAACTGCTTGTCATCAGCTAATAAAGCATAAAGATCCACTATCACACTATCCTCGGGATCTTTCACATCCTCCAGTGACTTTCCATCGCTCACGATCTTCATCACTTGCTTTCTTAATTGCTTTTCTGGCAAGAAAATATCGATGAAGTTATTATATGATTTACTCATTTTCTGACCATCAACTCCGGGTACGATCATTACATTCTCATCGATCTGAGATTCCGGAATGACAAATACTTCACCATATTTATGATTGACCGCATTGGCGATATCACGCGTCATCTCAAGGTGCTGTTTTTGATCTTTTCCAACTGGAACGACATCAGCATCATATAAAATTATGTCTGCAGCCATTAAAACAGGATAAGTAAATAAACCAGCATTCACATCCGACAAACGACTTGCCTTGTCTTTAAAAGAGTGGGCATTAGCCAGCATAGGAAAAGGAGTAAAACAATTCAAATACCACGCAAGTTCCGTTACCTCAGGCACATCACTTTGGCGATAAAAAGTATTCTTTGCTGTATCAAATCCAAAAGCCAACCATGCCGCAGCTGTTCCATAAGTGTTATTACGAAGGACTTCTGCACTTCTAACGGTGGTCAGACTATGCAGGTCAGCGATAAATAAAAAAGCTTCATTTTCCGGCTGGTTACTCATTTGAATGGCAGGCAACATCGCCCCCAATATATTTCCCAGATGAGGAACTCCTGTACTTTGCACTCCTGTTAATACTCTTGCCATTTATTCTGCTGCTGTTTCAGTTGTAGTTTCAGTTGTAATTTCTTTCTCTTTAACAGGAAGGTCTTCACTTCGTTGAACAAATTCAGGATTATAATATCCCTCTTGTTCTCCTTCAAAATAGAAAACATCTATTCGTGCAACATCTTTTAAAAAGTCGATATTCCCGATTGAGATCCTATTAATATTAAGTCCTGTTCTTTTTGTTAAATCGGCTAAAAGTTTCTGATGATTCTTCGGCTTTATTAACTCTATCCTCTCGTAGGTAATTCTCCGCCTGACTTCATTTTTGACGAGCCATAAATGTTCTAAACCGTAGGCGATAATTAAAACGATTGAATTAGCAAAGATCAATTCGGCAAAACTCACTTTCTTATTTGCCAGTGCATTCATAACTGCTAAGCCTATTACCACAAACAAGTAAGTCATTTCCTTAATGTCGATGGCATCTGTACGGTATCGTATAATCCCAAAAATGGCAAAAAGACCCAAAGCAAATCCGAGTTCCAGTTTTACATTCTCCAGTGTTATACTGATCATGAATACAGAGATCCCTATTAAAAAATAGGTAACCAGGTAGTCCTTCTTTTTGGAGATCGGATAATAAATATACCGAATCAATATGGTAGTAAAGAATAGATAAAACCCGAATTTAAAGATCAGCTTTAAAAAATCATGCGTATCAATAAATGGAATATTGAACGCGGTTATTCCTTTATCCCCGAATTCGAAGATCGGTTCTTTTACTACTTGAACCCATTCAATTAATGAATTAAAACTATCTAAAAGCACATTATATATCATCTTGAATTATTTTATCTATCCTTATTCGTTTCTCTTTAAAATTATTCGCCTTTTCGTCGCTAAATATACTCATACCAATAGCATATTTACTCATTCTTCCCGGTCGCACCCCAAATTGACGTAAAACTTCCATTATTTTAGAATCCCTTGAATACCTTTCTTGCTTAACTTCTGCAATGGCAAGTGTTTCGATTCCATCCAACTCATTATTATAAGTAAAGCTCAAATTAAAATCAAGTGTAAGACGTTCTATTCCTTCCTTTGCCACCAAAGTGATCCTGTTAAAATTATTCTCTAAACGAGGATGTAATTCAATATTCTTCCTAATTTTTTTCCTTACCATTTGAAGTTCTTCCTCTCCCAATGACTGTTGAATATCTTCTACTTTAATTCTTGTTTTAATCACCCTCCCCTTATTATTCTTGTACTTGATCTCAAAGAAAGTTAACTCACTTTCAATGTATTTTCTATACCTGACCTTAAATCTATTTCTTTTACCGTTGTGATGATGAATGTAAAATTTATTCTTAGCCGTATCAAAATACAAGGTCTTGTAGGAAGCAATTCGTGTATCAGCTGCAACTAAAATGAAATAATCATCTTTCACTTTGTCTAAAAGGTCAGGAAGAATTTTATCATTAAAGATAAATTTGACATCGGTACGATTCATCAATTTCACCTTTTCCATCTCCTCTAAGGTGATGGGTAAAAACTGTTCTATTTCCTTCGTTAATTGCATAACTTTTCCGTCTGTAAAAATATTATTTCCTACGAGAGAAATAACAATATGATAAATTCATTAAACTGTTTTATTTTTGCACATAATTAATTGAGACAAAAATGGCTACCAAAACGAAAAAATCGCCAGTAAAAACTACTGCGAAGAAGAAAGGATTGGGCAAGGAAACCTATGTAAAATGGTACAAAAGCATGTTGCTTGCCAGAAGGTTTGAAGAAAAAACGGGGCAATTATATATCCAACAAAAATTTGGTGGTTTCTGCCATCTTTATATTGGTCAAGAAGCTGTTTTAGCCGGTTTGACCGAAGCGATGATAGAAGGTGATAAGGTAATTACTGCATATCGAGACCATGCTCATCCGATTATGATGGGGGTTCATCCGAAGTATGTAATGGCAGAAATGTATGGAAAACAGACCGGGACTTCCAAAGGAAAAGGAGGATCGATGCACATGTTTTCGAAGGATGTTGGATTATTTGGTGGACATGGAATTGTAGGTGCTCAAATAGCTATGGGTGCTGGAATGGCTCTTGCTGAAAAAGCGAGAGGAAATAAAAACGTGACATTCACATTCTTTGGAGATGGAGCTGCACGACAAGGGATATTACATGAGACATTTAACATGGCAATGACATGGAAATTACCAGTTGTTTTTTGTGTTGAGAATAATCAGTATGCGATGGGAACGTCGATAAAGCGAA
The DNA here is from genome assembly GCA_030591505.1 of Flavobacteriales bacterium. Taxonomy (GTDB): domain Bacteria; phylum Bacteroidota; class Bacteroidia; order Flavobacteriales_D; family JAHECK01; genus JAHECK01. Next base: position 5,897 of record JAUVAY010000132.1, read on the forward strand.
CATCAAATGTGACTGATCTTGCTGATCTTGCCGATTCTTATTACATGCCTAATAAAGCTGTTGATGGAATGAATCCAGAAGAATGTTATAAAGCATTTGCAGAAGCTGCTGAAAGAGCTAAAAAAGGAGATGGGCCTACCTTACTCGATATAAATACCTATCGATACAAAGGACACTCGATGTCTGATCCACAGAAATACAGAACAAAAGAAGAAGTACAACAATACAAGGATCAAGATCCTATTTCATCTGTTAAGAGCATTATTGAAAAGAATAAATGGATGACTGAAGCTGCTTTTAAGAAAGTAGCTGATGAAGTAAAAGCATTGGTGGAAGAATCTGTCAAGTTTGCTGAGGAGTCTCCGCTACCAACAGAAGAGGAACTTTACAAAGATGTCTACACACAAGAAGATTACCCATATATAATTGAATAATTAATTAGATAAGCGATGGCCGAGATAGTATATATGCCGAAATTAAGTGATACCATGACCGAAGGTGTGGTAGCAGAATGGCATAAAAAAGTTGGTGACAATGTTGAATCGGGTGATTTGCTCGCTGACATTGAAACTGATAAAGCAACCATGGAATTCGAATCATTCCAGGATGGAGTCCTTTTATATATTGGAGTAGAAACAGGCCAGACAGTTCCTGTAGATTCCATTCTTGCCATATTGGGTGAAAAAGGAGAGGATATTGACGCTTTATTAAAAGCAGATAAAAAGAAAAAAAGTGCTCCTGCTGAAAAGGAAAAAACCAAAAAAGTAGAAGTTGTTAATGTTGAAGCTCCTAAAAAAATTGAAGTAGCAGAACCTGCAAAAGCAGCGCCCGTTGTAACAGCAAGTAATGGAAGAGTTGTTGCCAGCCCCTTAGCAAGAAAATTGGCTAAAGAAAAAGGGATTAACATCAATCAAGTAGTTGGAAGTGGAGAAAATGGCCGCATCATAAAAAGTGATATTGATAATTTCAAACCAGGCACTCAAACGACAGCTATAGTACGAACTATTGGTGGCAAAGAAGGATATACAGAAGAGCCTGTATCTCAAATGAGAAAGGTTATCGCTCAACGATTAGCTGAAAGTAAATTTACTGCACCACATTTCTATTTAACTATGGAAATTGATATGGATAATGCTATCGCTGCGAGAAAAGCTCTGAATGAGAATGGAGATGTTAAGATCTCATTTAACGACTTTGTTGTTAAAGCATCGGCAATGGCATTGAGAAAGCATCCAAAAGTAAATTCAAGCTGGTTAGGAGATAGCGTGCGCTATAACGAGCATATTCATATTGGCGTAGCCGTTGCAGTGGATGAAGGCTTATTAGTACCTGTAATTCGACATGCTGATATAAAAGGCATGGCGGAGATAAATACTGAAGTAAAAGATCTTGCCGGTAAAGCGAGAGACAAAAAACTACAACCAAGCGATTGGGAAGGAAATACCTTTACCATCTCTAATTTGGGAATGTTCGGTATTGAAGAGTTCACTGCCATCATTAATTCACCTGATGCCTGCATATTGGCTGTAGGAGGAATAAAGCAAGTGCCCGTTGTGAAAAACGGACAAGTTGTTCCTGGAAATACTATGAAATTAACGCTTTCATGTGATCACAGAGTAGTTGATGGTGTGGTTGGTTCTGCATTTTTACAAACGTTGAAAAACATTTTGGAGAATCCAGTGTTGATGTTTGCTTAATCGAGATATTTTGGAAAATTCTTAGTGGTGAAAAGAATCGTTGCTAAAAAAAGTATCACGAAGTTTCTCAGAGAAAAAGTGAGATTCACAGAGGTTTAATTATTAACAAGGCAAGTTAAAGCCTTTGTTGCATTTTTACATCTATTAATTCTTAACTATAGTATCCTAGTTGAAAAATAAGGTCTTTCACCGTATTTTATCTAGTGCTTCCCTTTGTTATCTTTGGAAAAACTAAAGATCCCTTTTCGTGTCAACTGAACTAAATACTCCCATAGAATTTTTAAAAGGTGTTGGTCCACAACGGGCAACCTTGCTTAAAAAAGAACTGGGAATATTTACTCTCAACGACCTACTTAATCATTTTCCTTTCCGTTACATCGATCGTACAA
>JAUVAY010000115.1 GCA_030591505.1 Flavobacteriales bacterium
AAAGATCAGAGCCTTGAGTCAAAACAAAGATATTTTCACTTATGACCTTCTAAGGCATAGCAAAACGCTGGAAAGGATTACAAACACCCCATATATTGATGAAAATTCACCTCATGGATATGAGAATGGAGAATACACTTATTTAAGTAATGAAAATGGTATAATTAACCGTTTTTGGGGACTTTATGACAGTACCATTTCACATATTGATACGACGGTACATTATCGTTATTTCACTAATACTTATGCTTTAAGTAATGTTAGTCGCGATATTGAGTACTATGATTATGAACCATACAATAAGGAGTATTCTATGGTAACATATGAATGTGGAAAGTATACTTTTTACATTGGGAATAAATCTGATGACGAGCCTTTTAAGACGAGCATGCTCCCCTACTCCACACTGAAAGAAAGTGAAAGAGTAAATGAAACAATAAAAAGCGTTGATATCAGTATGCTGGACATAGAGCATAAGCAACGGGAAAAAAATCTAGAAAAGAAATTAGAAAAAGATGAGAAAAAAAGAAATAAAGATGAGGACGGTGTTAGCTTTATAAACCCAAATGACGTCACATACACAAAAAATATAATTCGTATAGATGAATATATCGACTTATCTAACGTTGCTATTAATTCATCAGACTCAACTAATGCAGATGGTAAATTAAATAAGATCAACCTGCCTTCTCAGCGTAATTACTATGTAAATTTCGCCACTGATTATGTTATTACGCAGATCGACAATACTTTTAATAGTCAGTTTTACCAGTCCTTTATAGGTCCTGAGAATTTATTTCCAGGGTTTAGTTTTTACATAAAGTATGGAATGTCTGATCTTTTTGAAGATTATAGATTGGTTGGTGGGTTTAGATTTGGCTTTAACTTAATGAATAATAACTATCTACTTTACTATGAAAACCTTAAAAAAAGGTTGGATAAGAAGATCATTTTCGAACGACAGGTTGAAGAAGGAACAAATGGCTTTAGTATTATAAAACTAAAGACATCACAACTTGCTTATGAAATACGCTATCCATTGAGTGAGATCGATCGCTTTGAAGGTCGTATTTTTTATAGAAATGATAACTACACCTTTCTTTCTACAGATTTCATTAATCTAACAGAACCCGATATCTATGTAAACACATTTGGAGTTAAACTAGCTTATGTTTTTGACAATACGATTTCGCGTGGATTAAACCTATACAATGGATGGAGATTCAAAATTTGGGGAGAATTCTATTATGAACCGGACCCACAAGCCACCAATTTGAATCCATTACAGTCCGGGTCAGAAATAACGATCGTGGGTTTCGACTTTCGACATTATTTAAAAGTTCACAGAGATCTTATCATTGCATTTAGGTTAGGTGGAAACACTTCAATTGGGAGTCGTAAATTAATCCATTATCTAGGAGGTGTCAATAGCTGGTTATTTGGCAGAAAAATAGACAATGCCACCCCTATTGATTACGGTCAAAATTTCTACTTTCAAACATCCGCTGTTCCTTTAAGAGGGTTTTTCATCAATGCAAGAAATGGATCAAGTATGGCAGTCGCCAATATAGAAATGCGCTGGCCGATATTTAAGTATTTCTTTAATACTCCGATCAAATCAGACTTTGTAAAGAACTTTCAGCTTGTTGGATTTTACGATATAGGTAGTGCTTGGAATGGCCCTCACCCCTATCATGAAGAAAACACATTTAACCAGCAAATCATTGAACACAACCCTTTAACGATTATAATTGATAGTAATCGAGAGCCAATAATATATGGATATGGTTTTGGTTTAAGGTCAAGAATATTAGGTTACTTTGTGCGTGCAGATTGGGCTTGGGGTGTTGACGATGGATTAACATTACCTGCTGTGTTCTATTTTTCATTAAGTTTAGATTTTTAACAATGAATACAGATACGATTATTGTCCTCATCATTATTGGTCTTATTGCAGGAGTTTTGGGAGGTTTTATTGGGATTGGTGGCGGTTTGATTATCGTACCTGCACTTGTTTTCTTTTTGGGAATGACGCAATTTCAAGCTCAAGGAACAAGTTTAGCAATGATGCTCCCTCCTATCGGGATATTGGCTGTTATGAATTATGCAAAAACAGATAATCTGAACTGGAAATATGCAGCCATCCTTGCGGGAGCATTTATAATTGGGGGTTATTTTGGTTCAAAGCTAAGCTTATCATTATCTCCAATACATGTAAAAAGAATCTTTGGCGTTTTAATGATTTTTGCTGCACTTAAAATGATTTTCAATAAATGATCGATCAAAAAAAGTTCACAGAACTAAGTCATACTATTTATGAAGAGTTAAAATCAATACGCGAGCATCTTCACCGTCATCCTGAACTTTCATTTGAAGAGTTTGAAACTTCCTCCTTTATAAAATCAAAATTAAATGAATGGGGAATTGATTTTAGCGATGCTTGGGTTAAAACGGGGATCGTTGCCAAGATAAAAGGTGAAAAAGGAAATTCAACGAAACGAATAGCTATTAGAGGTGATATTGATGCATTAGCTATAAAAGAAGAAAATAACACTTCTTACAAATCACTTAATGAGGGTTGCATGCATGCCTGTGGCCATGATGTTCATATGACCTCAGCTTTGGGCGCTGCTTATATATTAAATCAATTAAAAGGTGAGATAAACGGAGAGTTCTTAATCGTTTTTCAACCCGGTGAAGAATTATTACCCGGAGGAGCAAAAGGAATGCTTGAGGAAGGCGCATTAGGCAATCCATTACCTGACGGAATTATAGGTTTACATGTAGAACCGACAATGCCTGTTGGTAACCTTGGATTTAAATCTGGAAAATATATGGCTTCAGGTGACGAGGTATATATTGAAATAAAAGGAGAAGGTGGACATGCTGCCGCTCCTCATAAACATGCAGATACCGTTAGTGTTGCAGCGCATTTACTTGTGGAATTACAACAAGTAGTTAGTCGCTTAACACCGCCCTCCATCCCCACTGTTCTTACTTTTGGAAGAGTTATAGCGCCAGGGGCTACAAATGTTATCCCATCAAAAGTATCCATTGAAGGTACCTTTCGGACTTTTGATGAAACGTGGAGAAAAAAAGCCCATCAGAAAATTCATGATATCGCAAAGGGAATGGCCATGGCATTTGACATTGAGATTAATGTAAATATAGTTGGAGGATATCCTGTACTTAAGAATGACAAATCCATTACTAAAAAATTAAAACAATCGGCACTGGATCTATTAGACAAAGAGAACATAGATGAGCTTGATATTCGACTGTCAGCGGAAGATTTCGCTGTTTTTAGTCAGCAAATTCCCGCTTGTTTTTATCGATTAGGAGTAAGGAATGAAGCAAAAGGCATTACCTTTCCAGTTCATCACCCAAAATTTGATGCGGATGAAGAAGCTGTAAGGTATGGAGCATTGAGTTTGTCTTATTTTGCTTATCAATTAATAGCATCGAATTGAATCTAATGTAGCAATTGTAATAAAATTGAATACGGAAAAAATTGTAGTAGATAAAAAAGTAATCAATGGTTGGGCAATGTACGATTGGGCCAATTCTGTATTTACACTGACTATCACATCTTCAATTTTCCCCATCTTTTTTGAAAACATTACTGTACAGAAAGATTCTACAGGTTTAATTATCAATGATTATGTTGATGTATTTGGATTGAGCATCCGAAACACATCTTTATTATCATGGACTTTCTCGCTATCATTTTTACTTATTGCATTTATAACACCATTGTTAAGTGGAATTGCAGACTATTCAGGTAAGAAAAAATCATTTATGAAATTCTTTGCCATACTTGGATCTGTGTCCTGTTCATTACTTTATTTTTTCGATATTGATAGTCTTGAACTAGGAATGATCTTTTTAATGTTAGCAACCATTGGATACTCAGGAAGCATTGTATTCTACAATGCTTTTCTCCCTGAGATCGCCCCTCCTGAATTACAGGATAAAGTGAGCGCAAAGGGATATTCTTTAGGCTACTTAGGGTCTGTTATCCTTCTTATTTTTAATCTTCTGATGATCATGAAGCCAGAATGGTTTTTCCCTATTGAGGCTTTGGCAGAGAGTATGATGGAATCTAGTAATGTGACCTTAGCTCTTGCTCAGGAAGAGGCGCGTTCATATTATGTTGGCTTAAGTACCCGAATATCCTTTTTAAGCGTTGGAGTCTGGTGGTTAGGGTTTAGTTTAATCACTTTTTATATCCTTCCTGAAAACACTTATAACAGAAAACCAAAAGGGCAATACATCTACAAAGGCTATCTTGAATTACTTGAAGTATGGAGGTCCTTAAAAAATAATCCAACCTTAAAACGCTTTTTATTCTCGTACTTCTCTTATAATATGGGAGTACAGACCGTAATGTATATGGCAATTACTTTTGCAAAAAAAGAAATTAGCGGTATGCCGGATTCCGGATTGATCATTTCTATTTTAATCATACAATTGATAGCAATACTAGGAGCTCATTTCTTTAGTTTTCTATCTGGAAAAATTGGAAATATTAACGCTTTGAAAGTCGCAGTGGGTTTTTGGATATTGATTATGATACAAGCTTACTTCACCTATACAGCTAATGAGTTTTATTTTCTCGCCGGATCAGTAGGTCTTGTTATGGGAGGTATCCAATCGTTATCCCGATCATCTTATTCTAAATTATTACCAAGCACCATTGATCATGCTTCGTATTTTAGTTTCTTTGATATTTCAGATAAACTGGGTGTTGTAATAGGCACGCTGATATTTGGGTTGATCTATGCTTATACCGGAAATTCCAGAGATAGCATATCTGCACTTAGTTTATTTTTTGTATTTGGTCTTATTCTTCTTTATTCCATCCCTAAACATGGAAAATCACCAACTTCAACAGAAACTAATTAACTCTTTCCGATTGACTTAAAAATGGACTTCCATTTGCAATCTCCCTATCAAATGATCGTCAGCATTTTCTTCTGTTCTATAAGTAAAATCAGCTTGAACCTTAAATTTATGTCCAAAAATGAATTTACTCACACCTAAAGTACGGTCTTGTCGACTTGCGTAATAGTCGATATTTGGATTAGTAAATGCATATCGTCCAGAGATCTCCCACATTTTTTTAAAGACATAACCTCCTTGAAGGTTCATTCCCCAACCTGTGTAAAACGCCCCTGTTACATTTCCTTCAGTATCTGTAACTATCGCCGAAGTATTGGGTGTACTCCTGTTAGCAGCTTCAATCATTAGTGAAATTCCTTTATATTTTAATAGAACATCACCAAATATTAAAAAAAGATCTGCTTCGGCACCCGGTCGGGTTCCTAATTGTCCATTTGATTTATAAGCTTTCATATTATAATCTGCTCCAAAGGCTATTGAAATTTTCACCTTTTCTTCTCTGTAGATATCACCTCCAATATAGTCTCCTTTTTTTGTGAATTTCCCAAGAGGAAGAACCTCTATTTTACCCGTTATTTCAACTCCTTGAGAGCTTGAAAGGTCTAATATTCCATTCCCTGCAGAAAGAGCGAAAATATCCCTTACTACAACCTTTCCAATTTCAAATTCATTGTGAAGTTGAAGTCCAAGATCTCTATCCAATGTTTAGAAAGCATTAAAAAATTGATCGATCGACCAACTGTAGGTTTCCTGAACTAACTATTCTCTCTCTGTTACCGGGTAATTTTGTTTGTCCAAACCAAAGATCCCATTTAGGAGCAAAACGATATTTAATTACAGCATCCCTTACATATCCTCCAACAACATCATATTCTATCTTATAACGAAGTTCCTTATTAATAAAAAAACCGTCAAATTTAAGACGTGCTCTTTTGATTCTCATACGATCAACATAAGTATCTGCAGTAAGATCATAATTATAATCCCATCTTGGTTGAAATCGTGTGGCAAACTTTAATCCAAAAGTTCCATCATTGGTTTCCAATTGAATCCCTTTTCCAAAAGAACCATCATACTTTATTTGAGAATACGCAATAGAAATATACCCCAATAGGGATATAACAAGAATAATTTTCTTCATCAGGTAAAATTTGCGGCAAATTAACTTTGAAAAAAGTGTATAAAAAACAGATAATACTAACTTAACATTTATTTAATATTACAAAGCGAAAAGAAAGGTTATTTCCGTCATATAACATTGACTACATGATCGTTACGTTACTTTTTGAATAAAGGATATTAAAGCTCATATTTGCACATGCTTTTATTAACTTTAATTTAACATTGCATTTATTGAGTACAATAAACCAAAATTTACATTTGCCCCCAAATAAGCACATTTTACTATGGAATTTTCTTTTTTAGATATACTTAAGATTATTGGGTCTCTAGGTTTTTTCATTTATGGAATGAAGGTGATGAGCGAAGGCCTTCAAAAAGCCGCTGGTGAAAAGCTTAGGTATGTTCTGGGCTCAATGACCAAGAACAAATACCTGGGTGTTCTTTCTGGATTTTTGATCACAGCACTTGTACAATCCTCGTCTGCAACAACTGTAATGACAGTAAGTTTTGTGAATGCTGGATTGCTGTCACTGGTTCAATCTGCTGGTATTATGATGGGTGCTAATATCGGTACCACCATTACTGCCTGGCTTGTTTCAACATTAGGTTTTAAAATAAAGATTGCTGAAATAGCACTTCCTATAATTGCATTTGCCTTCCCATTAATGTTCATGAAATTTAAGAATGCAAAGTACTGGGGTGAATTCCTTATTGGGTTTGCGCTTTTATTCATGGGTTTAGGTTTTTTAAAGGATGCTGTTCCAGATATTAAAGGCAATCCTGAATTATTAGAATTCTTACAAGGATTTACCCATTGGGGATATGGTTCTTATTTGCTCTTCATCGCAATTGGAACAATACTAACTATCGTTGTCCAATCTTCCAGTGCTTCTATGACCATTACGTTAGTTTTAGTAGCCAAAGGATGGATAAGTTTTGATATAGCTGCGGCAATGGTGCTTGGAGAAAATATCGGAACTACAATTACCGCGGAGTTAGCTTCTATGATAGGAAATGTTCATGGAAAACGATCAGCCAGAATACACTCTCTTTTTAATATTGCTGGGGTGACATGGATGCTGCTGATATTCCCCTATTTTTTACAAATGGTAGAATGGGTCACTTTGCATATTGGCTTTGGTAATCTTGATTTAAATAAATCCGAAGGGATTATAGTAAGTGCTACAACATTAACACTTGGACTTTCTGTTTTCCATACCTTATTCAATCTATTCAATGTACTAATAATGATCAATTTCGCCGAAAAAATCGTTGTGATTGCAACGCGAACGGTAAAATCTAAAAGTGATGAGGATGAAGAGTTCCACCTTGAATATATTAATACTGCTGCCATTAAAACACCCGAATTGTCTTTAATGGAAGTAAAAAGAGAATTGGTAGTTTACAGTGGTATCATTGTAAAAATGGTAGGGTTTATCAATCAGATGTATACTGAAACTAAGAAATCTAAAATTGAGAAGCTCCTGAAAAAGATCAAAAAGAGAGAAGAGCATACTGATAGATTAGAAATAGAAATTGCTGATTACCTTTCAAAGGTTTCTGAAATAGAATTAAGCGCCAGTGAATCATTACGTGTTCGGAGTATGCTTAGTATTTCGAATGACATGGAACGAATTGGAGATATTTTCTTTCAAATTGGAATTGAGTTAGACAAAAAAGCTGATCAAAGTAACTGGTTTACTCCTGAACAACGTGAAGGATTAATGATTATGACTGCAAAAGTTTCCGATGCTGTTTTATTAATGCAAGAGAACCTTGATGAAGAATGGAATAAGGTGGACCTTACAGAAGCAATGGAAGTTGAAGATGAGATCAATAAAATGAAGAAATCATTGAGAAAACAACACATTATTAGCATTGAGAATCGTGATTATAATGTAAAAAGTGGGTTGATCTATGCTAACTTATATACTTACCTAGAAAGAGCTGGTGATCATACTATTAATGTGACTGAAGCGATAAAAGGACAAGTGTAACTCAATTACGAATGACGAATGTGTAATTACGAATTACGCTCGATAGTTATCGGGGACGAATGATTGATTTTAAAATAGTCCGGAATCTTCGTTAACGAATTTAAAATACAAATGCCGGTGGTGAAAACTACCGGTTTTTTTAGGCAAAGTGAGTCCAGAGTTCTTGCAGACCTTGTACGATCATCTGTACTGCTAAACTTCCAACTACAAGACCCATTATTCGATTTAGAACCTTTATTCCATTCAAACCCAGCCTGTTCTTAATATAATTCATATTTGACAATACAAGGTAATTAGCAACAGTAACAATTATTATGGCCAAAACAGTTACTAAATAATCAACCCAATCCACTGCTTCCAACTGAAAAGTAATTAAGGAGGTTGCCAAACCAGGACCAATAATTATTGGAATTGCAAGTGGCACGATAGATATATCGTCTTTTTCCATTGCCGCTTCTCTTTCTCGCTGACTAGAATTTAATTTTTTGTCGTGTCCCTGCACCATATTGATCCCCATAAAGAGCAATATTAATCCACCAAAAACGCGCAATGCCATCGGAGATATCCCAAAAAACTGAAATACATAAATTCCAAGTAGAAATAAAATAAGCATAGAAAGAAAAACAGCTCGTGTATTTTGACGTGCGATCAATTTTAGATTTTTCCTCGAGATCGTCTCCGGTACAAGGGTCAGCATTATCGCACCTGCTGATATACTATTCATAATAGTAAACAAAGCAACCGACTGTGTTAAAACACTATATCCTTTATTGAACAATAAATCTAACATGAAATAAATCCTAATTTGAATTCAAATATAATGCAAGTAAAATAAGCTGGTTCATTCGTCTTGCTAAAACTGTTCTGAGATAATAAAAATTAATTCTAATTATACTTTTCACAGGCATAACCAATGTATAATTCAGGCTAAACCATTACATTTATAAAACCAAAATTTAATTATGACTGAGGAAGAACTGGAATTAAAATTTCAAGATAAAATAGATAAAGAAATTAAGATCGAACCAAAGGATTGGATGCCCGATGATTATCGTAAGCACTTGATTCGCCAAATATCTCAACATGCACATTCTGAAGTTATTGGAATGCAACCAGAAGGAAATTGGTTATTACGTGCACCGTCGCTCAGGGCAAAAGTAGTTTTAATGGCAAAAATACAGGATGAAGCTGGTCATGGTTTGTATTTATATTCAGCGGCAGAAACCTTAGGAGCAAGAAGAGTAGATTTCATTACTCAATTGCATGAAGGGAAAGCAAAGTATTCCAGCATTTTCAATTACCCTACATTAACATGGGCAGATATGGGCGCGGTTGGATGGTTAGTAGATGGCGCTGCTATTGTAAATCAAGTATCGCTTCAACGTACTTCTTATGGACCTTATTCTCGAGCAATGGTTCGTATTTGTATAGAAGAAAGTTTCCATCAACGTCAGGGTTATGAAATAATGGCGACCATGGCAAAAGGGACTCCTGAACAAAAACAAATGGCACAGGATGCACTAAACAGACTATGGTTCCCAGCATTAATGATGTTTGGTCCACATGATTCTGATTCGCCTAACACAGGAAATGCTATTAAATGGAAGATCAAACGCGATACTAATGATGCCTTACGTCAAAAGTTTATTGACAAGACGATTCAGCAGGCTGAAGTGATCGGTTTGACTATTCCGGATCCTAATTTGAAATGGAATGAAGAAAAAGGCCATTATGATCATAGTGATATTGATTGGGAAGAGTTTTGGAGAGTTGTAAAAGGAGATGGCCCTTGTAACAAGCAACGCGTGGGGAATCATAAAAAAGCCCATGATGAGGGAAGATGGGTAAGAGAAGCAGCAATGGCCTATGCTGAAAAACAAAAAAATAAAGA
>JAUVAY010000071.1 GCA_030591505.1 Flavobacteriales bacterium
AAATGACATCCGGGCTCTAAACACCCATATCCATCTACTTTTAATGCAAATCCAGATTGAATTCCTTGCGGGTACAAAGGGTGAGTTGAGGCTAAGAAATAGCCTCCCAAGATATAACCACCATCAGAAGTAGCAGTAATCCCATAAATAAATGTAAAACTAGCAGCAAACCTAGCATCTTCTATAGGGGCTGAAATTAAACGAATCCAATTCCCTTCACCTTCCTGAGACACGCTAAGAATAAATCCCTTATTATATGTATTTCCTATTATAATAATATCCCCATTCGGTGAATTTATCATTTGAGTTATTCGATAATCGTATCTATATCCATATTCGGATAAAGGAAGGAAATCAATTAAATTAATAGCAAAGATAGAATCCCCATCAATGCTAAATTTATTCAGCCAAATGCTTGAATTGGGATTATTTTGAGATAAGGATCCAGTAATTGTGTCTGTTTCAGCAAATGCAGTTATAAAGTTTCCATCATCCGTTGGAAGAACCCAACCAGCTACTGCGTGATAATTGGGGATTCCAGGATGAAGTCGATACTGTTCAACACCTAAGCTATCCGTTTTAATAATGACTGTTTTCTCATAATAATCTGAATAGTACAAGTTGTGTAATTCCATACAAGTAAAAAAGTAACCTCCATCATATGCTTTTAAAACATGATATGGATATAAGCCGCAATCATCCCAGCAGAAAAAATTTCTTCGCCAACCAATACTCCCTAAGGTATCAAGCTCAATTAATGATGCATATTTAATAGAACTAGAATTAGTAAAATGTCCATTAAGAATAATTTTATCCTCCTCTGTATATAGGTGTGACCGAAACTGCGTACCATTAAAAGGGAAAAGGTTATAAACAAAAGACTTAAGCGTATCTGAAAAATCGGAATTAAACTTTATTAATGTTCCGTGGGATAAATAGCTTTCATTTTCCTGAATAAAACCACTTATATAATGGTTATCGCTAGAGCTACTATAATCATTGGTATATAAGGATACTAGATTTAGTACAGAGTCAATATCAAACTCCCAAGAATTCAACACCTCTCCACTAAAAGACAAATTAGAAAACTGATAATGGTTTTGAGCATAGCCAGTTGAATTGATTCCTATAGAAGTATATCCATTATCATTCTCAATTATTTTGGTGTTTCTCCAACCGGGTATAAGTGTAAAAAAATGCTCTTGTGCGGAAACTTGATTGTCGCCTGCAACGAAAATTAAAATAAAAATGAAATGTCTAAAATACTTGCAAGGCATAAAGTGATAATGATATTGCCTAAGGTAGTAATTTTAGAAAATCTTGTCATATACGATACTCAATTAATTTAACTTTTTGAAATTGGCAGGCATTCAAGTGTAAGAACAAATAGTAATTTGAATAAAGAAAAGTTAAGCGCGTTTTGTAGTATATTTGAAGGCAGTAAAAATTATTAAACAAACCCTCACGGGAGAGTCAAAAAGCTTTCCTTTATTACGCATTTATCTACAATAAATATGAAAAGTTCGTCACTAATAAAAGATCTAGTATACAACGAAAATAAACCGGCAATTTCGGTGTTGTTTGAAACAGAGAATACGAAGGAAATCAGAATTGCAATGAAAAGCGGACAGATTATGAAAGAGCATAAAACAGCTTTCCCAATCGTTGTAGAGATCTTTGATGGAGAAATTGACTTTGGTGTTGATGGAAAAACACATCATCTACAAAAAGGAGATATACTATCACTGGAAGGGAGTGTCCCTCATGATTTGATATGTAAATCGGACAGTATTGTTCGTTTATCTTTGTCAAAATTGGATAATGCCCAACGTGTTAGAGATGTAGTGAAATAATAATTCATACAATGAAGAGAAACGAGAATTTACTGATCTTTTCACACGAGCATCATCATGGATTGATCTTTTGTAGTCGTTTACTAAAAGCTCATAAAGCAAGCGATAAAGTTCTTCAGGATTTTATTGTGGATTTTTGGGACAATTACCTTGATGAGCACTTTATTAATGAGGAAAAATTGTTCCTGCCTCTTTTAGATAATGAAGAACTCACTAGCCAATTCCTTCAGGAGCATAAATTAATAAATGAGCTGGTTTTTAAAATAAAAAATCTTGAAACAGGTATTCATGCCTATGCCAATGAACTATCTCGATTAATTAACGATCACATTCGCTTTGAAGAGCGTGTCTTTTTTCCATGGCTAGAAAATAAATTCTCCATTGATGAGCTTAATAAAATTGGAAAAGAATTGGATGGCATTGAAGTTTCGGAGCACCAATTTCCAATTAAGTTTTGGGTCGCTTAAAATGATAAATTTGAGAAGGCATTAATTTTTAAAGCATACTATTTGCTTTAATTTTAAGTTAGTAGAAAACACTGATTCACTTAAACACTAGAATTATGAAAGTTCACCTTTTACTAATTACTTTGATCATTGCATCTGTAAACCTTAGTTGTAGCAAACAAACCGATGAAGATATTGAGGGAAAGTGGCATTTAACTAATAAAAGTGGAGGCTTTGCCGGAGTTAATGAAAATTTTGAAAGAAATGATATAACCTGGACATTTAATGGGACAACTTTAACGGTTGTGAATAATGTTTCTTCGGGGAGTGGCAATTATTTCGATAATGGAACCTATTCGTTTACTACGATTACAATTAATAGAGAAGAAGTACTTAGAGTTAATGGAGATGAAATCGGTAGTTATAGTGTTGACAAAAACAACTTATCTATTTCCGAAAGATATGTGGATGGCTTTTATTATCAAATGGAAAAATAAGTGCTTTAATCTAAAAACTGTTTTGCCTTTCTCACAATTAGATCTAGATCGATCTCATTCATGCATTTAAAATGCTTCTTTGGGCACTTATCATAACCTAACTTAGAACAAGGACGGCAAGAAAGATCAGCTACTTCTACAATTACTGATTTTTCCGAATCTTGAGGCATATAAGGGTACATCCCAAAAGCAGGAATAGTATTTCCCCAAATACTAATAATAGGCTTTGAAAATGCAGAAGCAATGTGCATTAATCCGGTATCATGAGCGATCACTACAGATGCTTTTTTAATTATCGCAGCGGATTGATTTAAACTGTACTTTCCACATGCATTAATTACTTTGTCTGCTACTTCCTTTTCAATTAATGATGCTTTTTCAACGTCCTCTTGCCCTCCCATAAGCACAACTTTAATGGGTAATAATTTGATCAGTTCGATCATACGCTCAACGGGCATCGTTTTGGTAGCAAAGCCACCACCAACGGTCAAAGCAATAAAATCCCCATCCGAAAATTCAGAAGCTGCATTAGTTGACTCTTCATTTAAAAAATAATCAAGTCCCTTTTGATCATTTTTTATGCCCCAGGAATTCACTGTTTCTAAATAGCGGTCAACAATATGAGTAGCAGGCAATCTGTTCTTTTTAAAATTGACCATCAGCCATTTCTCCCAGTTCAATTTATTAAAACTGAAATCAACCAATTTTAATTTTCTCTTTACTCGTAATGAACGCAGGTTATGATGCAGATCGATCACAAAATCAAAATCCTCTTCTAGTAACTGCTCTATAACTTCATTTGTACTCCCAGTAATTCCATGAAGCTTATTAATGTTTGGATTATTCTCCAGGATTGGAAAAAAAGAGGTCTTTGTTAAGTAGTGTATTTCGGCATCTCCATCAAATTGTTCTTTTAAACAACGAACAAGTGGGGTAGTTAAAACTATATCACCAATAGAACTGAAACGGATGATCAAAAATTTTGCACTGGTTCTCATTCGGCTAAACTAAGTAATTCCAATATTTTGCTAAAGTTCATCAATTGTAATTTAAATGACAAAGGATATTTTCTTTTTGTCTTTAAACAACTATTTAAGCATTTTTAAGTCTTCATTGTATAACTAACAAACAAACAACAGGATTATGAAAAGATTTATTACGATTTTTATTGCATTTGCTATTGTAAATTTTTCAATAGCTCAAACAACTCACGACATCACGGTTCAGAGTAACACATTCACTCCCGACAATCTTACGATTGAAGTAGGTGACGAAGTAGTGTGGACAAATATTGGCGGAAGTCACAATGTAAATGGTACATCAGGCTCTTATCCCAATAATCCAGAAGGATTTGGAAACTCGGTAGGAGAAGGATGGACCTACTCTTTTACTTTTACCCTCCCTGGTACCTACGAATATCATTGTGATCCACACCAGAGTTTTGGAATGGAAGGAGTTATAATCGTAATTGAATCTACTGTTGGAATTGAAGAATATACGATAGCAGACCTTAGTGTTTTTCCAAGTCCTGCCAGCGATTATATTAAGCTGAGTTTAGGCGATTATGACGGAGAACTTGATATTATAATAATGGATTTGAAAGGTTCTATTGTAAAATCTGAAAAGCTAGTAATGACAAAAGGTGAACAAACCTTGTCAATAGCTGAATTAAGTCCTGCACTATACGTATTGAAGATCATTCAAAACGATAAGCAGATCGTAAAGAAATTTATTGTCGAATAGGCGAAATTTCGAACAAAAAAAGTGCCATCCAGAATCCGAATAATTCGGGATCGGATGGCACTTTTTATTAAAATATGTATCTATTTACACTCTATAAAAGAGATAAAATTATTTTGCGGCATCATATCTAGCAGCAACTTCATTCCAGTTGATCACTTCCCAGAAATGAGCAACATAGTCAGGTCTTCTGTTTTGATAGTTTAAATAATAAGCATGTTCCCAAACATCCAATCCTAAAATTGGCGTTCCTTTTACATCTGCCAAGTCCATTAATGGATTATCTTGATTTGGAGTAGAACTTACTACTAAACCACTTTCATTTTGTACTAACCATGCCCAACCTGAACCGAATCTGGTTGCAGCAGCTTTAGAAAACTGGTCTTTAAACCCATCGAAAGATCCAAAAGCTGAATTTATCGCAGCGGCAAGATCTCCATTAGGTGTTCCACCACCATTTGGACCCATTACTTTCCAAAAAAGATCATGGTTATAATATCCTCCTCCATTATTTCTAACAGCTGTAGACTGATCAGAAATATTACTTAAAATATCAATGATCGATTTATTTTCAAGGGCAGTACCTTCAATAGCAGCATTAAGGTTATTGGTATATCCAGCGTGATGTTTTCCATGATGAATTTCCATAGTTCGTGCATCTATATGTGGTTCCAATGCATCAAAGGCATAGGGTAAATCTGGTAATTTAAAAGCCATCTTTCTAGTTTTAAGTTTTACAATTAATTATGATTCAAAATTATAAATAAAATACAACTTGTATCTACATATTATTCAATCTGTGTGAATCTGAGTAACCTGCCTCGCCGGCAGGCGGGTCTGTGGTCTTTTTTCACCACGAATAGCACAGAGCTACACGGATTATTAACCATAAAGAACTATTCAAATAAATGAGTGTTTTCACTAGGTCAATCTATCGGATTTGGGCGTATATTTGCACTCTATTTTAAATGAAGATCATGCATTATTCAGGAAATATATCAAGCAAACTCCCTCAGGTTCCAACAAGCATTTTTGCAGTAATGTCGAAAATGGCCAATGACTACGGAGCCGTTAATCTTTCACAAGGGTTTCCTGATTTTCCTATTTCAGAAGAGTTGGTTAGACTGGTACACAAATACATGAAAAATGGACTTAATCAATATGCTCCAATGCCTGGAGTGTTATCATTAAGAGGAGCAATCTCTGAAAAGGTAAAGTTTTTATATGGCGCTGTATATCACCCTGAAACGGAAATAACTGTTACTGCTGGAGCAACACAGGCTTTATTTACAGCCATTATGGCCTTGGTTAAGGATGGTGATGAAGTCATCATGTTTACCCCCGCCTATGATTCCTACGCCCCTGCTATTGAATTGGCCGGTGGTAAGGCTGTTTATATACAACTACAAACACCCGATTATAAGATAGATTGGGATCAGGTAAAAAAGCTTGTCAATTCTAAAACGAAAATGATCGTGATCAATACTCCACACAATCCGACGGGGAGTATTATGGATAAGTTGGATATGATGGAGTTGGATAAGATCACTAAAGGGAGCGACATTATTATATTGAGTGATGAAGTATATGAGCATATCATTTTTGATAATAATAAACACCAAAGTGTTTCGAAATTTCCTGGTCTAGCCCAACGTAGTTTAGTTGTTGCCTCCTTTGGTAAAACCTTTCATGCTACAGGATGGAAAATGGGTTATTGTCTGGCCCCTGAAAACCTAATGAATGAGTTCAGGAAAATTCATCAATTCAATGTCTTTTCTGCTAATACGCCCGTTCAATATGCTTTGGCCGAATTCCTACAGAATAAGGAGAACTATGTACATATTTCAACAATGTATGAGAAAAAAAGAGACTACTTTCTAAAAGCGATCGAAGGGTCAAAGTTTAAACCCGTTAAATGTAATGGAACCTATTTCCAGTTACTTAATTATAGTGCTGTTTCGAAAGAATCGGATGTTAAATTTGCCGAAATACTGGCCAAGAAGCATAAAATCGCTTCGATACCTGTTTCTGTATTCTATAACAACCCGGTAGATGAAAAAGTACTGCGTTTTTGTTTTGCAAAATCAGAAGAAACACTTGATCAGGCTGCGGAAATATTGAATTCTATTTGATAGAAGCTTTTTAAAATAAGATTGTATAAAACATTTTGCGTTACTCAGCGGCCACTGCGGTTAATTTTATCTTATCTCATTTTTTACCGCAGAATGCGCGGAGATACGCAGATTTAATTCTTTTTTAATTTTTCCAACTCTTCTTCAAACTCTTCAATAGAACAAGCATCTTCAATAGAAAATTCTCCACTTTTGGTTCGACGTAGGGAAGATAGATAAGCACCTGAGTTTAGTTCCTTTCCGAAATCATTGGCGATGCTTCGAATATAAGTACCCTTACTTGAGCTAATACTAAAATGGATCACATTCCCTTCAATTTTATCTATATCAAAGCGGTCAATGGTAATTAGGTTCTGTTTCATTTTCACTTCCTTCCCTTCTCTTGCAGATAAATAGGCTCGTTTACCATCGATCTTCTTTGCTGAAAATATTGGTGGTGTTTGAAGCTGCTCTCCCATAAAAGAACCGGCTGTTTCCCGGATCATCTCCTCTGTAATATGATCACTTTCAAATTCTTTATCGATCTCCGTCTCCATGTCAAAAGAAGGTCGTGTAGCCCCTAAAGTGAATGTTCCAGTATAAGTTTTGCCTTGTCCAATAAAAGTTTCGATCTCTTTTGTTTTTCGTCCAATACAAATTACTAACAGGCCAGTTGCTAATGGATCGAGTGTACCTGCATGACCTACTTTTAACTTCTTTATCCCCAACTTATACTTAAATAAGACACGAATCTTATTAACGACTTGAAACGATGACCATTTTAACGGTTTATCGACCAACACCATATGCCCCGCTTTGATTGCATCAACAATTTCCAGTTCAGGGTCGATAGTAAATAAAGGTTTATCCATTTAATGAAGGTTTTATATCTCCTTAGGACAAGAAGAAAATTGCAGCTAATCCAACTGTGAAACAATAGATGGCGAAGTATTTTAATTTACTTCTCTTGACGATGGCAATCATCCATGTACATGCTAATAAACCAACAACAAAAGCAGCAATAAAACCAGCAGAAAGAGCTATTACAGGTGTATCGGCTTGCGTTAATGCGCCATCCATAATATCCTTTGCCATTTTTCCAATGATCAATGGAACGACCATCAAAAAAGAAAATCGTGCCGCCTTTTCTCTATCAATTCCTAATAGCACCGCCGTAGATATAGTAGCTCCTGAGCGACTGATTCCAGGAAGTATAGCAATCGCCTGCGAAATACCAATGATCAATGAAGACTTAAAACTGACATTCTTCTCGCTAACTTTTGCTCGATCGGCAAGAAATAATAATAACCCAGTGATCAGTAACATAAAACCAACTAATCTAACCTGTCCATCATACAATGCTTCAATAGCATCATTGTAAAAAAGGCCAATAAACGCAGCTGGGACCATGGAAATAACAATCTTTAAGGAAAATTTAAATTCCTCATTCGATTTAAACTTAAAAAGACCAGCAATTATTTCGGCGATGTCTTTTCTGAAAATAACGATGGTACTCAATGCTGTTGCTGCATGCAATACAACGGTGATCAATAGAGATTCTTCCGGAAGCTGCCCTTGCTCAAAAAAGTATTTTGCCAGTTCGAGGTGGCCGCTGCTAGAAACAGGTAAAAATTCGGTAAGCCCTTGAATGATCCCAAGGATCACTGCTTCGAGGATACTCATTCAGCGTCTTCGTGTTTTTTTAATATCGCATAAAACACAACACCATAACCCAGTAAAAGCACAAGAGGCGCTAAGGTTATTCTTCGGAAACTAAAAATCTCTTCATTAAAAATATTAGGGTCATCTGAACCTCCGCCAACCATTAAAATATAGCCAACTACCAAAATCGCCAATCCAACAAACAGTATTTTAAAATTAACCTTCCCAAAGGCAAATGAGTTTTTATCCTGACTATAATTCTTATCGCTCATTTCTAGTATAATTTGTCCAGGTCAGACCTGATGTATTTATTGACTGCAAAGATGGTAGAAATTACGGAAATAAAAATTCCTAGTAGAACAACCATTCCAAATAATTCGATCAATGACTTGATATCCTGAATGTTCATTAACTCAGGAAGTTCATTTTTAACAAAGTATAACACGCCAATAATTAATAGTAGCGCTACTATCGCTGCCCATATTCCATTAACAATTCCCTGCCAAATAAAAGGTCTCATAATAAAACCTCGTGTAGCACCAACGAGTTGCATCGATCGAATAATAAATCGCTTAGAAAACACCGCTAAGCGAATAGTATTGTTTATTAATGCGATCGCGATAATTAAAAGCAAGGCAGAAAAACCAAGAACAACCATGCTTATCTTTCTGATATTCTGGTTCACAAGGTCAATTAAATCCGGTTGGTACACTACTTCTTTAACACGAGGATTAGCTAAAATTGCCATTTCTATCCATTGTAAGCTATCTGAATGTGCGTATTCTGCTTCTAAATGAACATCCAATGAAGCTTGCAAAGGATTAAAACCTAAAAATTCAACGAAATTTTCACCAATCTCCTCTTCCATCATCTTCACTGCTTCTTCCTTGGTAATGTAATTGGTTTCGGCTATATAATTTTCAGCTTCCAATAATTTCTGAAATTTCAAAATATCTGCTTCTTTCGCTGTTTCATTAAGAAATACCTGAACGCGAAAGGACTCTTTTACATGGTCAGAAAGTTTTTTTGCATTGAGAATTACAAACAATAAAGACCCCAACATAAAAAGGACAAGTGCAATACCAACAACTGTACTAACATTAGATGTTTGCGCTTTGCTTTTCGAAATATTTCTTCCTCCTTTCATGGCTCGAAAAATACTAAATAATCCATGAACGCCTCGATCAATATGCATTCAGTTTTCGAATGTTTTATACACAGTTTAATCAATGAAGGCTTTTGCAAAGAATGATAGAATAGAAATGTTAATTTTGCATCGAATTAATTAGTAGAAAAAGTGAGAATAGTTCAGTTCAGAGAAGCCATACAAGAAGCGATGACAGAGGAAATGCGTCGCGATTCTAATGTGATATTAATGGGAGAAGAAGTTGCCGAATACAATGGTGCGTACAAGGCAAGTAAAGGAATGTTAGATGAATTTGGTGCCGACCGTGTAATGGACACGCCTATCGCTGAATTAGGGTTTGCTGGTATAGCAGTTGGTGCAGCCATGAACGGTATGCGTCCGATCGTTGAGTTTATGACTTGGAATTTTGCGCTTTTAGCTTCTGATCAGATCATCAATTCTGCTGCGAAAATGCTTCAAATGTCAGGGGGGCAATTCAATGTGCCTATCGTGTTTCGTGGTCCAAATGGAACGGCTGGTCAATTAGCAGCTACCCATTCACAAAGTTTTGAGGCGATGTATTCTCATTTTCCAGGTTTAAAAGTTATTACCCCTTCCAATCCTTATGATGCGAAAGGCTTATTAAAGGCTGCTATTCGAGATAATGATCCTGTTGTTTTTATGGAATCAGAAAAGATGTATGGTGATAAAGGAGAAATTCCTGATGGCGAATATATTCTTCCTATTGGTAAAGCGGCTGTAAAAAGACAAGGAAAGGATGTCACTATCGTTTCTTTTGGTAAGATCATGAAAGTCGCTTTTGAAGCTGCTGATGAATTAGCAAAAGAAGGAATTGATGTTGAAATAATTGACCTGATGACCATCCGACCAATGGATAGTGAAACTATTATCAAATCTGTTCAAAAGACAAATCGCCTTGTTGTTTTAGAAGAAAGTTTTCCTTTTGCCTCCATCTCTTCAGAAATTGCTTATCGCGTTCAACGATACGCATTTGATCATTTAGACGCACCGGTAATTCGAGTAACACAGTCTGATACTCCATTCCCATTTTCTAAGCCTTTACTTGAAGCGGCTTCTCCGTCTGTAAAGAAACTGGTTAAGGCGGTTAAAGAAGTGATGTATTTGGTGAAGTAGGTTGAAGACGGAAGAATTCTCTATTTAGAATAATAAGAAAACTCGAAGGTCATTTCCTCACCATCCATATAAACTCGAGATTCTTTTGTTGGATAATTCAATGAATTATACTCAAAACTGGAGGTATATGATTCAGTAATAATTAATTCATTATTAATCGTATAATTCTTCCGATCAGCAATACAATTTAACATGTCTTTTCTCGAAAAATCTAATAATGACACAGAGGAATAGGGTGAGTTTTTATCATTATTCAGTTTAATGATCTTTGATTGGAATACATTTTCCGAGTTATAAGTAGTCCGAATATTACTACAGTTTTGGTCTGTATAGTTAGTCTCAAAATAATAAATAGCTAGTCCAAACATGGAAGTATAATCCACTCTTATAACTCCACAATCAATCGAATCATATATATAATTCAAAAAATAAGCAAACTCTTCATTTTCACCTAAATAAACTGCTTTTTTCGATAGATTCTCGTTTACATAATATAGTTTATGTGTTTCTTCGAGGGTATTAGAATTGTCAAACATTCTGAGTAAAATAGTGTCACCAACATAATCATATGTGTATTTCTCCATCAACATACCATTCGTATAAAATTTACTCATAACTATTCGATCATCAGTATAATTGTGCTCCTGAAAAACAAGATTGTTTAGTGTAACTGTTCTCAATAAATTAGTCAATTCTAGAGGGTCTGGAACTATGGACTCAGCTTCATCATTTTTTGAACACGACAAAATAAATAGTACAATTAGTAAATAACTGATCTGTTTCATACGTCTGAATTAAACTTAAACTTTCACCTAAGATAGGTTAATCCCAACAAGTAAAAGTGCAATGCACTTATTTAACCTTATTGAAAAATAACACTTCTAGGAAACGTAAATGGAGCAATCCATCTCATTTTTAATAGACTAAATTGAAAACTTTGTTCACTCCCCTCACTACTTTATTCTCTCACTCCTCATTTTACAACAAATCCCTCTTCCTCAAGATCAAATAAGACGCATAATTAAAAACTCCTGCCCAACAAGCAGCGATGATAACTGATGTCCATTTTATATGTTGCTGCGTTTCCATTAAGAAGTATTTGGTGAAAGGGTTTTCCACTAGTAAATTGATCGATTTGATCGGGAAGAAAACTTCAGGACCTTCAAATTTATAACCTATATAAAGGGCGAAAAGAGGCTCAAAAATTATCGTATACAATAGTAAAAGAACAAGGGCAAAACCCGTTCTTCGAATGGTAATCGCCAATAGTAAGGTGAAGGAGAAAAAAGCAAACATCTCGATTGCATGAGCAAGTAAGAAATCCGAATGCCCGAATATAGAACCGAGATCAGTGACAGGAGATCCAAAAAATCCAATGACCAATCCGACACTAAAAATGAAAAGCATAGAAACTAAACTATAAGTAAGTGCAAGCAATAATTTAGAGAACAGAAATTCACTTCGCGTCATTCCGTCAATAATATTTTGTCGTAAAGTCTTATAACTATACTCGTTGGTAACGATTATTAAAAAGATAAATGCGGGGATGATCTTCGCCAAGGAAGCCATATAAGTAAAATTGTGCCATATATCTTCGAAATCATATATAGGCAGCATGGTAGGTTTAATACCTTCAAATTCTGCCCCTTCAGATTCAATCCATAGTAAAAAAAACTGACCTCCCAGAAAAATTAGAAGTAGTCCTATAAAATATAAGATCGATAAGATCCAAAAAGGACGATAATTCCGAAGTTTGATCCATTCTATTTGAAGTAGTCTTATCATGATTTTTGATCAAGTATTTCAATGAATTTTTTCTCTAGATTAAAGGTGATTTGACTTAAATGCTTTATATAAACTTGGGCATTAGAAAGGGCTTCTACAAACTGTTCAATAGATATACTTTCAGCCAAAACAAATGTAAAACCCTCCTCTTCCTTCTTCCAGCTTTTAATTTGATCTGATCCATCTAAAAACTCACGAAGTCGGACTTCATCATTCGCCTGAATTGAATATTGATTTTTTTCTTTACTCAATTCTTCTACATTACCGGTATATATCAAATTTCCATGATCAAGAACGCAAAAATGAGTACACACTTTTTGAACCTCATCGAGTAAATGACTTGCTAAAATTATGGTCCGCCCTTCATTTGCAATATCTCTTATGATTTGTCGAATCTCAACAATTCCCATTGGGTCAAGCCCATTTGTTGGTTCGTCCAAGATCAACACTTCCGGATCAGCTAAAAGCGCAGAGGCTATTGCCAAACGTTGCTTCATCCCTAAAGAATAAGTTTTAAAGGCATCATCCTTTCTGTCGATCAAACCAACTTGTTTTAAAATTGGCTCTATCACATCTGAGTTTACATCTTTGATCTTACAAACCAGCTCCAAATTATTTACTGCGGATAAATAGGGATAGAAATTAGGGGATTCCAGAATGGCTCCAATTTTCTTTCGTTCATTTCCTTTATCACCAATATTCCATGCAAATGATCCTTCACTCTTTTCGATAACATCGAGGATCATACCAAGTGTTGTCGTTTTTCCAGAGCCATTTGGTCCTAATAAACCGAATACACTTTTCCTGGGAATTTCAATGCTCAGCTTATTAAGCGCAGTGATCTTACCATATTGCTTACTTAAACCTTCTATATGTAGTATCGTATCCATCATTTGTCCAATAGCATTGAAAAATTATCAAGATCCATTTTCATCAGATCATTGAGTTTACTTAAATGCAGATCTCCAATTAGTTCAACAATAAGAATGTAATTTTTTTCTATTCTACTCACTATAAAACCTTGGATCCTCTCATTTCTTTCTAATACAAATAATTCATTCCTGCTTCCTTTCTCGTAAAAAGATCCAATTGCTTCATAACCTTCCTCTTCCAGTCCACCATTCAAATCATCTAGAATTGTGGAATGTGTCTCTATAAATGCACTATCCACTCTAAATATTCTCACTAATTCAACATCTTTTACCAATTCAATAAAAGTTGAATCTCCCATAGCAAGTGCTCGAAGGACACTAGGATAAACATAGTGTTTCTGAAAAGTTGCCAGATCTACTGCAACAGAATCCAGGGTAAGGCTTTGGGCCGGAAGAATATTCCAGCCCATCAGAAATAGAAATAATAAGAAGTTGTTGCGAATCATATTAATTGTCTGATCTCAAATTTGTATTCAAGTGTTGAATTTATAGGGCACTAAGGTCCATTTTTGAGTGCTATTTCCTTTTAGCCAAATTTAGGTTTACTCTTCTTCTATTTTTTCTAATTTATCCAAATGATCAATGTTCATTGTCCTGGATAGTTTTACTATTTGATTCAGGTCTATTTGCCCAAACATATCCAGTAATACAAACTCGTCGTCTCCACGCATAACCATAATCAATTCAGATACTACTCCATCTTTTTCATCGATCATAAAAACGATTTTTTCGTCTTTATCATTGACCGTCAATAATTCTTCAAATCGATTTGGAATTCTGCCCATTGATTCTTTAAACATGGCTTGAGGGTTAGCGGAACTATCAGCGACAATGATCTTCAATCCATCAAGATTGCTCACTGCTTTAATTAGTTCCATATCTTCTTCGTCATCACTATCAAGGTTTGCAATAATTGAAAACATTTTCTTTGATATTGAAACCCGTGTATAATCTTCATTTTCTTCATAATCGCTAAAGCTTGTGCTTATTAAACTTTGTGCACTCAAACCTCCGATCATTACCAGCATAACTACTATTGAAACTATCTTTTTCATCGTCTATAATTTTAAATTTTTAATTCTCTGTTTACATTTCACTTTTCTCCATTTCGTATAATCCTAGGTTGAATACGAAACTGATTCAAGGTTTATTCTTTCTTTTTTATTTTTTCATTCGTCTCATCAAGCTTTGAAAACATCATCACTTGTTGTTCACTTATCATCATTGCATCAGCTATTAATAAAAATGCGCGCTTGGTTTCTGCTAGTGCAGCTTCCGGCGACTCAGTTGTATCCTCCGCTAATATTTCCTCATTATCAATTTGAAAAACACTAATTGATGCGATGATAAGGACCAGTCCAACAGCTGCAATTTTTAAGAAATTCCATCTGTTTTGTGTTGGCGTTGAGTTTATCTTTTCAATGATCTCCTTATCAAACTCCTTATCTAAATTAGGGTTTACAGCTATTTCCGGCATTAAAAACACATCGCGGTAGATCTCCAAATGTTCAGGTACCTCACCATAAGTATAGAAGTCTTTGATCAACCTTTCCTCTTCCAACGAACTGTTCCCTTCCCAGTATTTTTCCAGTATTATTTCAACCTGTTTTAAGTCCATAAGCATGTTTTTGTTCCATTGCATCTTTAATAAAAGTTCGGGCTCTATGAAGGTAAACCTTAACTTTTGTCTCATTCAGATCAAGTGCTTTACTGATCTCCTTATAGGTGTTTTCTTCAAAATGGCGGAGATAAAAAACCTCTTTTTGTTTTATCGGTAATTCATGCATCAGATCTTTTACCCAATTGGTTTCGTCATTTATACTTAACACTTGATAGGG